>JAZFRV010000079.1:0-4589 GCA_036445875.1 Anaerolineales bacterium | reverse complement strand
TGCTACGTTGGCGATCATGTAGTATTGTTTCTGCCCAACATTGTATGGAATCAGACTTAAGTTTCCTATGATTTCATTACCCTCTTCCCAGACATAACCGGTGAACGGCATCGAAACCCGTCCTGCCATCTGGAAAGCCCATTGCTGGAAACGCTGGTTCTTCGCCGAGGAACGCATTTTCCTCAGTAAGGCTTCACCATCCGGTGACAACCGATCAGCAAAACAAAGTTCGACCAGATCAGATACTGAAAGCAGGTCGGAACGAACATCAAAAGGCCGAATAGGTAATGGGCCTTGGTTTTTTATCACCTGGGCAGTCATGGGGTTGATTTTACCATCAGGAAGTTTCTGCGGATGAGGTAAAAACAATGTGGAAGTTCGGTATCTGGATTTTTCCATTTGATACTATTTTGTCTCTCCCCTCAGAAAAATCATAGCGAAAACTTCGCCCTTCGATATGGCCTGCGGCCTACTCAGGACGCCTATTTCGTCTGGTCTTGTTCGCGATTATTTTCTTGAAAGGCATCTTGAGCCCTGAGCGGACTCCGAGTTCAATCAAGGAGGAAGCCGGAGGGGTTCCGAAGGGAGCCGGATATTAATGTTGAAATTCTCAGATCATGTTGACCTTCAAAATATTGCACCCAATATAAAAAATTTCGAATCCGCCCCAGAATGAGGATAAAACAAGGAAGGGTATTAAATAATCCAGACTATGGCACGGTCATAAATGACCATGCTAAAAACAGCGCCCCCTTGCGGGGGCTTTAAACAAATCAGAAAGAATTATTCCATAGTTCAAATTGAGAGTTTGTTGTTCTTTCCTCGTGATGGCGCTTCTGATGTTCAATATATTTTATGTAAACAGGTACTTGTTTTTCACTAATTGTGAATGCGGAATACTCCCTCTGCCAGTAAAAGTAACCGTCACCAGAACCTGACTTATTCAATTTTGCTGATGATGCCCCTTTGATTCTTCCAATAAACTGCGCAAGTTGAATTGTTGTCGGAATGTGAACTAACAAGTGAATATGATCTTCCGTACCATTAAGGGCATATACTATGCCGCCTAACCCTATGGCTTTACTGCGTATAAAATCGTACAGCACAGGTTCAATCTCGGGAGTTATGATCGGTTTCCGGTTTTTTGTCCCCCAAATAACATGGTAATACAATCTACAATAAGGCATTGCGTCACCCCCTTTCTTTCAGTATCTACCTCACGCGAGCATTAAAGCCCATCAGGGCGCTGTTTTTAGCCGGGTGATTAATCACCCGGTAATAGAGTTTGCAATCCAAAATTGAGAATTGTAAAGATTGATATTCATCTTTTCCCCGCTCAAACTTCAATCAAGATTGTAACCGGACCATCATTGTGAATTTCTACCAGCATGTGAGCCCCAAATTCCCCCATCGGCGCGGATATACCCAAGGCTTCTAGGCAGGAAGTAAAATATTCTATCAGTGGTTCAGCGATTGTCGGTGGAGCTGCATCAGTAAAGGAAGGTCTGTGCCCCCTCCGGGTATCCGCATAGAGGGTGAATTGGGGTACTACCAGTGCTTCACCAGCGATATCCAACAAGGAAAGATTCATCTTCCTATTCTGATCTTCAAATATCCGTAAATGAGAAATTTTTCGAGCCAGCCTCTCAGCTTGCTCCTCTTTATCTTCAGGACCTACACCGAGCAGGATTACCATCCCTCTCTTGATCGCGGAAAGCTTTTTTTCCCCGACTGAAACACTACCTTTCCTTACTCGCTGAATTACTGCTTTCATAGTTTAATCTCTGGCACCATAAAAACCAATCGCATCTCGAACTTGCCCCATGGTCTCTGAAGCAATCTCTCGAGCTCTGGTTGCTCCATCCAACAAGATATCTTTAACAAAATCTGGATCCTTCTCCAATTCCACCCTTTTGGCGCGGAATGGCTCCAGGTGTTTATTTAAGTTTGTGGCAAGTATTCGTTTGCACTCAACACAGCCGATTTCAGCTTTGCGGCAGTCTTTGTTGATTTGTGAAATCTGGTCTGGCGGCGAGAAGATTTTATGCAGGGTAAAGACATTGCACACATCCGGATCACCCGGATCGCTGAGTCGGATCCGCTGGGGATCAGTGACCATTTTCATCACCCGTTTTTCAGTTTCCTCCGGAGTGGCTGCTAACTCTATATGATTATTCAGGCTTTTGCTCATCTTTCGTTCACCATCAATACCCAATACTTTAGGAATATTGGTTACTTTTGGATGAGGTTCCACTAAAATATCTGTCTGAAAATGATAATTGAAGGACCGGACTACTTCCCGGGCAAATTCAAGATGAGGAATCTGGTCCGTGCCCACCGGCACAGCATCCGCTTTATATAAGAGGATATCAGCAGACATTAAAACCGGATAACCGACCAGACCATAATTTACATTGTCAGGATTATCCCGGACCTTTTCCTTAAAGGTCGGCAGGGCGGTAAGCTTCCCCAGAGGGGTTACCATGGAGAGGATTGTATGCAGTTCCATTACTTCCAAAACGTGGGATTGAACAAAGATGATACTTTGTTCAGGGTCCATCCCGGCTGCCAGCCAATCCAGGGCCATCTCTTGAGTATTATGTTCCAGGTCCTGAGTGGTATCAATAGTCGTTAATGCATGGATATCAACAATGCAATAAACACATCGGTAATCTTTCTGAAGTGCGACATAATTTCTTATAGCACCCAGATAGTTGCCAAGATGCTGGCGACCAGTAGGTCTGGCTCCGGAAAACACCCTCCCCAACTTTTCAGTCATTGATCCTTACTCCTTAATGTGGTTTTCAAACAACTTAATAATTTCCAGTGGATCGGCATGGCGTCCGGTTTCCAATTTTGAGTAAATCAAATCCCCATTGACACTCACCTCATATCTCCCCTCATCCGCTGGAACCAGATCAATTTCCGAAATGATATCTTTGTGCTTCTTCAGCAGTGCACCCTCTAAACTGAGGGCTCTTGGTAGATAGCTTCAAGGCACACAATATTCTATGGATATCTTATACATAATGGATTTTCTCCTGTATATAATTTTCCAAATTAGTATATCACAAGCCTTTTTGTTCGATGAATTCAGAAGATAGTCCCCCCTCGTTCTATCCTTAAGAAACGCTTCTCCCCTTTATCTCATGTGCTACAATCGAAGAGAATCTATGAGTAAAATAACCGATATTCGCCCCTCGGCTTTGGCTGGCCGCTGGTATCCCGCCAATCCAGAAAAACTTAGAGAATCCGTTGATTCATATATCCAAGAGGCAAAACTTCCCGAGATACCCGGAGAGATTATTGCCTTGATTTCTCCCCACGCTGGTCATATCTATTCCGGACCGGTTGCAGGGTACGGTTTTGCCGCTCTGAAAAATCTCGATCCGGATCTGGTAGTAATCCTTTCACCATTCCACCAATATCATCCAGATGCCATCCTCGCCACAGCTCATCAGGCCTATCAAACACCACTCGGAATTGTGCCTGTAGATCAGCAAAGCCTGGATATCGTTAATAGGGCTTTAATGGATAAAACTGGAGTGCAAGTTAAACAGGTAAAGAATGATAGCGAACACGCAGTGGAGATCCTGCTTCCTTTTTTCCAGCGGTCGCTGGCCGGGGAATTCCATCTACTTCCGTTAATGATCCGCCAGCAAGAGCCCGAATTAATGAAGACTCTCGGGGAAATAATAGCTGATACCTTGAAGGGGAAAAAAGCTCTCCTGGTTGCCAGTACTGACTTATCCCATTTTCACCCGGCTGATAAAGCCGAGGAACTTGACCAGACTATTATCAACACCATTATTGCCCTTGATCCAGATGGGTTGTACCAGGCTCAAGTCCAGGGTAGCGGATCCGCCTGTGGTTTAGGCGCCCTGGCTGCGGTTATCTGGGCAAGTAAAGCCAAAGAACCGATCATAGCTCATCAACTGCGCTACGCCCACTCTGGTGATATAACTGGAGATCACTCCAGCGTGGTCGGGTACACAGCTGCTGTTATTTCATTAGAGTAACTCACCCGGAAAAAATCTATGGTGTGGAATTTTTTACTTATCCTGTTACTGGTGGCATTAAATGGGTTTTTTGTGGCAGCGGAATTTGCCGTTATCACTGCCAGGAAATCCCGCGTCAGGCTTCAGGCTGAAGAGGGGAATGCAGCCGCCAGGCTGGTTATAAACTGGCTTGAGAACCCTCAAGCCCGGGACAAGTTGATCGCCGCTGCCCAATTGGGAATTACCATCGTCAGTCTGGCCCTGGGTGCGGTTGGCGAAAATACCTTTGAGGTCCTCTTAGAACCAGTTTTTCACTCCCTGAAAATACCGGTTCAATGGAGCCGGGTTGAGCCTATCCTGACAGCCCTACCGCTGGTAATTTCCCTGATTATTGTAACCAGTCTGCATGTAGTACTGGGTGAGCAGGTTCCCAAGGTGGCTGCGCTTGAATCCCCAGAGCAAATTGCCCTCATTGTGGCAACACCCATGAAATGGTTCAGCGCTATTTTCACCTGGTTTGTAGACCTACTGGATTGGGCTACTCGGGGCATCCTGGGTCTACTGGGCGTAAAGAGCACCGGTGGAAGCCAT
>JAZFRV010000078.1:0-3283 GCA_036445875.1 Anaerolineales bacterium | reverse complement strand
CAATTGAAATGATCGCTACCGCTGGCGCCCGGTTTGACATGGCCCGCTTCGGAATGGAAATCATGCGACCCAGTCCCAGGCAATGTGATTTGATGATTGTTTCTGGAACGGTCACAAAAAAGATGCTACCCATGGTGGTCAGGTTATATAACCAGATGCCGGAACCAAAATATGTGCTCTCCATGGGCGCTTGCGCTTCAGGCGGAGGTCCTTTCAAACGAGGCTACAACGTAATTGCGGGGATTGATAAGTATATCCCGGTCGATGTTTATGTTCCCGGCTGCCCACCCACGCCACAGGCTCTATTATTTGGTTTGATGAAAATCCAGGAAAAAATCGATAAACAATCCATCAGTGAGGTTCGTTGGTACCAGGATGAACCGGATCATGGAATTCCTGTTCCCATTTTGGGTCCAGATCTGATCGATGTGAGAGACTTTCCGGGGTTAATGAAAAAAGAACAAGAGAAGGGAACCCAGGCATGAATGATCAAACATCCGTTATCAATAATATCAACCAGTCCATCATCGACCGATTTCCTGAATGGGTCCGGTTTGATGAGCGAGAAGGTTATGAGGGTCTGATTGTTGAATCCACTAATTTAGTTCCTCTAATGCAAACATTACGGGATGAATTTGGCTATGATTCCCTCACTTCAGTTACTGGCGTGGATTACCTTCCAGAAGAAAAAATGGAAGTGGTCTATCATCTCTATCAATCCACTGGCGGATCAATCCTGGTAATAAAAACCCAGCTGCCGCGCGCTAAATCAATTGTTCCATCACTCGTGGGTCTTTTCCCAGGGGCTGCTTTCCAGGAAAGGGAAGCCTGGGATTTATTAGGAATCCGTTTTGAAGGACATCCTAACCTGAAGAGAATCTTGATGTGGGAGGGTTTTGCAGGCCATCCTCTTCGCAAAGATTGGCAGGAAGTATTTTTTGAGGGTGAATTTAAACCCTATGAGGACCGCTGGCCGGAAGGCAAAGTTTCTAAAATTGAAGCTAGTAATCCCTATAATGAAAATATTTCCTATCCAAAAGGGTTTAACCCAGAAACCTGGATCCCTGAAGGAGAGGAGCTCCTTTTCCAGGGAACTGCTGTCATTGAGCAGGAGGACCCCGGGATTGAAACTGAACAGTTGGTGGTAAATCTCGGTCCTCAGCATCCTTCCACCCACGGTGTTTTCCGGATGGTTGCTGCGCTGGAAGGTGAAACGGTCGTAGACCTGGAACCTGTTATGGGGTATTTGCATCGTAATCATGAGAAGATTGCTGAGCGTAATACCTTCAGTATGAATATGCCCTATACGGACCGGTTGGATTATTTTTGTGCCATGAGTAACAACTTTGCCTATGCATTGACTGTTGAAAAGCTCCTGGGCGAGAAATACCAACCGCCAGAAAGAGCGCAATATATCCGTGTGATCATGGCTGAACTAACCCGGGTATTAAACCATTTTATGGCAATCGGTTTTTTCCTGAATGATCTTGGTGCTTATTTCACCCCAGCTTTATACGCCATTAAAGAACGGGAACTGATCCTGGATATTTTTGAAGCTGTTGCCGGTTCCAGGATGATGTGCAACTATTTCAGGTTTGGGGGTGTTGTCCGGGATTTACCAGAAGGATTGGAGGATCATATTCGGAAACTGGTTTATGATCGCCTGCCCAGGCAGGTGGATGAATTTGACCGCTACCTGGTTGAAAATGAAATTGTTGTCAGCCGCAGCCAGGGTGTGGGAATTCTTACTCCTGAACAAGCCATAGGTTTTTCTGCGGTCGGACCGGTGCTGCGAGCATCCGGAGTCCCCTATGATATTCGACGGGCTGACCCCTATGGTATTTATGACAGGTTTGATTTTGATGTCGCAGTCCGCTATCATGGTGATGTGTATGACCGATTCCTGATCCGATATGACGAAATTCGGCAAAGCATCCGTATCCTTCAGCAAGCAATTGATGCGCTGCCCCAGGGAGAAATCCTGGCGAACAAACCGGCTTATAAATTTAGAATGCCGGCTGGAGAAGCGTATGGAAGGGTTGAGGGACCAAAAGGAGAGCTCGGATTCTATGTAGTATCCGACGGGACAGATAATCCCTGGCGGTACCACGTCCGGGCACCATCATTTATCAACCTGACTGGTTTACGCGAAATGTGCCTGGGAGAAAAGGTAGCCGATCTTGTTGCCATCCTGGGATCCATAGATATTGTACTTGGTGAGGTAGATCGATAACCCAACAGTAGAACTCCTGGAGAGTTAAGAGCTATGAAAGGACAAGGAATATTAAAAGGTTTGGGTGTAACCCTGAAACACCTGATCGAGACTTATACAGAAGACATAAAAGCCGGCAAAGATCGGTATTTTACCGAAGATGGAGTCCGGCAAAGAATGACTCCCGATACTAAAGGCATTTTTACTGTTAATTACCCTGAAGAGAGATTGCCTTTAGCTGAAGCATTCCGCTATGTGCCTTTTTTGATCTATGATGAAGTAGAAGGAGAACAGAAAGTTCGCTGCACCGCCTGTGGCATCTGCGCAAAAGTTTGTCCTTCCCAGTGTATCTGGATTACTCGGGCTGAAGATCCGGAAACAGGGAAACCAGTAAAAACGCCAGCAGAATTTGCGATTGATATTGATCTTTGCATGAACTGTGGATACTGTGCCGAATACTGTCCCTTTGATGCGATTAAGATGGATCATGATTTTGAATTGGCTGGTTATGAGCGCATGCAAGCCAACATCCATCGAAAAGAGCGGTTGTTAAAACCGGCCTCATATTATGCTGGAATTCGCCCCGAGAGTTATGCACTTGAGGAGAAAGCAAAAGCAGAAGCCGCGGAGAGGAAAGCAGCCCGAAGGGCAAAACGGGAGTAGATGTTTTAAATAAGCGCTACAATTTATATGTTTGAGATATTGTTGCGGATCAAAGTGCTCAAGGAACAGATCAAGGAGCTCAAAAAGAATTTACCGGAAGTCTCAATTCGTCTGGCAATGATGATGCCAGTGGATGACTTGGAAGAAGATTTGGATCGAATGGGGGATGAGCTGAAGGGGGAAGATCGTGCCCCAGCCTAGAATAGCCATTGATTACCAGGCCTGTGATCCATTCAGCTGTGAAGAAGGTGTTTTGACCTCGGCCCAGATCTGCCAACGGAAGGTGTTCCGGCAAGAAAAACCGGGTGAACTTCCCGATATTTATCCAAACCTTGGTCTGGGATGTGTGGATTGGATCTCTGTCTGCCCCAAGAATGCCCTGCGCATTATGAGTTAAGGAAAAAGGAT
>JAZFRV010000077.1:0-13443 GCA_036445875.1 Anaerolineales bacterium | reverse complement strand
ATTGCCACAATCTGAAATCCCTGATCTTTATACTTATCATAGTAAATCTTAAATTCCGGCATTTCCTCCCGGCAAGGAGGACACCAGGTTGCCCAATTGTTTAATAAAATGACCTTTCCCCTGAAATCTGACAAGGATACTTCTTCGCCGTCCAGGTTAAACAGGGTCAAATCAGGAGCTGGTTGGTTAACTTTGATGGGGGGAAGGATGAGGGCATCCAGAGGGTCGTTTATTACACCCTGATATGAGCGTAGAATCAAGGCGAATGCGATCAGGGCAACTAAACCTAACCCTGCCAGTAAAATTGGGAGGAGAGTGGTCTTCTGGTTGGATTTTTTATCGTCGGTAACCTTTGTGCTCATCATACTTCTCCTAATCAATCTTTTTACAGTCTTGAAAGAGTTTTGATATTGTTCTATTGTACTATTTGGAGCCCGGGAATCCGGATAATCTTACTTTATTTATTCTAGGAATCTTAAATACCACCCACTAAATGAGGGGGTATTTTGAAAAGGAATTCCTTTTTTTCGATTAATATATATTCGGTTCATAAGCCAGAAAGATTAATATACCTGGAACCCAGCTGTATTCAAAAAGCTGGATTCTGAAAGTCATTTGCATAACTTATTGTTTTTGAGGTAGATGGGATATAAATGTCACCCAAAAAGGGTGAGTTTTGTCAATCGATTCAGTGGGCAGGACAAGAAAATTGAATTGTTTGCTGGTATACTATGCGGAGAAAGTTTAAATCAACTTTTGTTCCATTTACGAATACCATCAAACAATGACAAATATTGGTAGAACGTCTTGCTTGAGCAGCGCCCAGGCTATATTATATTGCCCCCAATTTTATTGGTATCAGGTATTCCAGAGAAGAAAACCAGATATCTGGGGACTATTTTGCACGGAAGAAACCGGAGAAGCAAAACCGGGGCGTGATTAAGCCACCAGGATTGCTTCTTTTTTTATTTTAATTGTTTCACAATCTGCAAGAAAACGGTAAAGGAGAAAAACATGGCAAGCTTATCTCTTGAACTTCCTTCGATGTATGGAGACCATCATGTTATCAACGTCAGGCAGATTCTGCTTGAGTTAGAAGGCGTCACGGAAGTGTACGCAAGCAGTGGATTCCAGGTCGTGGAGGTTGAATTCGATGGAAGGAAAACCTCTGAGGAGAAACTGACTACTGCGCTTGAAAAAGCAGGTTATACTGGTGATTTTAATTTTCCCGAGGAATTATCCATCCCGGCAAATGAGCAAAAAGAAGGAGCTTTTTTCCGGCACTCGGAAGCCAGTGAGCAAACGGGGAATATTGTGGGATTTGAACAAACTGTTAAATTCCAGAGATCACCGCTGTGGCCCTGTCCTGGGATGGGCCCATTAAAACCAGCAACTTTAACGGTAGATAAGGAGAATGAAGATGGCTAAAAAGATGAGAACACCCGAGGAAGCGAGTATTGATCCCGCAACCCAGGAAATGCTCATACGAGCCGAGGAACTTGGCATTGAAACTGCCTTCTCACGTGCAGATCAAATGCTCCCCTGTAAGATTGGTGCCGACGGTATGTGCTGTAAAAACTGCAGCATGGGTCCCTGCCGGTTAGTAAAAGAAGGACAAGTAGGAGTCTGCGGTGCCACAATTGACACCATTCAGGCCCGAAATTTCCTCCGGGCAGTAGCAACAGGAACATCAGCCCACTCCGATCATGGTCGAGATATGGCTTTTACGCTGAAAGCTGTTGCTAATGAAGAAACAGAAGGTTATGTGATCCGCGATGTTGCCAAATTAAGGACGGTCGCTCGCTACTACAATATTCCGGTTGACGACCGCTCTCCGAATGAGATTGCCAATGACCTGGCAGATCTTTATATCGCCCAATTTGGTCAGCAAACCGGACAAGTTGCACCAATAATCCGCGCACCTAAAAAACGCCAGGAGATTTGGAAAGAGCAGAAAGTAATCCCGCGCGGGATAGACCGCGAAGTTGTTGAAGCTCTCCATAGAACCCATATCGGCGATGATCAGGATCCCAATAATATCCTCCAGCAAAGTGTAAAGACTGCTTTAGCTGATGGCTGGGGCGGCAGTCTGATGGCGACCGATATCTCAGATATATTGTTCGGCACACCTGCCCCAATTCTGGGCGAAGCCAATCTGGGTGTATTAAAAGATGACTGGGTCAATGTGATTGTTCATGGCCATGAACCAACTTTGAGCCAGATGATTGTAGCTGCTTCACAGCATCCTGAAATTATTGCCTATGCCAAAGCAGCCGGCGCTGAAGGCATCAACCTTTCGGGTATTTGCTGCACGGCAAACGAGATCTTGATGCGTCAGGGTGTTCCTGCGGCCGGCAACTTCCTGCAGCAGGAGCTGGCTATTCTTACCGGCGCTGTGGAAGCGATGGTTGTAGATGTTCAGTGCATTATGCAGGCGTTGGTTGGACTGGCAGATAATTTCCATACCAAGATCATTACAACCTCCCCCAAAGTTAAAATCACCGGTGCGACCCATATCGAATTTGAAGAGTCCCGGGCTTTGACCATCGCCATGAATATCCTCAAAGAAGCGATTGACAATTATAAAAATCGAGGCGAGGTTCAAATCCCTGACCATAAATCCCAATTAGTCCCTGGATTTTCCCACGAATACATTAATTACATGTTGGGTGGATCTTACCGGTCTTCTTTCCGACCCCTGAATGACGCCATCATTTCTGGCCGAATCCGGGGTGTTGCCGCGGTAGTTGGCTGCAATAACCCCCGCAGCCAGCATGACTATCTGCACACTGTTGTAACTAAAGCGCTGCTTAAGGAAGATGTCCTCGTAGTAGAAACTGGGTGCTCGGCTATCGCCAACGCAAAAGAAGGTCTGTTGCTAGGTGAAGCCGGATTGGACAAAGTTGGTCCTGGTTTACGTGAAATCTGCGAAACGACTGGGATGCCCCCTGTACTGCACATGGGCAGCTGTGTAGATAATACGCGCATTTTGACAGTGCTGACACAAATGGTGGAAGAAGGCGGACTGGGAGATGATATTGATCAAATCCCCGCAGTTGGCCTGGCACCAGAATGGATGAGTGAAAAAGCACTGGCGATCGGAGTGTATTGTGTTGCCTCAGGAGCGTACGTGATCTTCGGCGGAACTTCCCCGGTGGGAGGAATGCCTGACAAAGTAGCGGACAGTGTAATAGTTACCAACATTATGAGTGAAGGATGGGAAGAGAAGTTTGGTGGCAAACTGGAATTTATTCCCGATCCTGACGAAATGGTAAAAGCCACTTTAGAGCATATTGACTTGAAACGGAAAGAGCTGGGTCTCATTGAGTATGATCCGAGCCTTTTTGGCAAGAGTGGCGATAGAGCCATGAATGAATTGGAAAAACTTCCGCTTAAAGAACGTCGACAAGCGATCTATGGATCCGCTGGGAAATGAAGGAGATGAAATAAATGACAAAGTACATTGCAACTAGAGCCGTCCGCGGCGCAAACGCCCTTGTTTTTGAAGCTGAGACCATGCTGCAAAAAGCCCTGGCTGATAAGGGGCCAGAAACAATTGTGGAATTTCCCAATACGGCTTACTATCTCCCCCTGATATATGCTATGACGGGGGAGCAGGTCAAGACATTGGGTGATCTAAAACCAATCCTGAGAAAAGCCAGGAGCCTTCTGCATCCGATCGCATCCCAGGATAAATGGACTCCCTATCTTGGTGAAACCCTTGACAGCGGTATGGCAACTTTAATGGCAGCAGAAGCTATTGAGGCTATCCGCACAGTTTACGGTCTGCAGCCCGAGATGTATCCAAATATTGAATTGGCAGGTGGAACCGAATACTCGGACCGCGACTTCGGCATGACAGGCAGGATGAATGGTCCCATCGATGACATTCAGCTACGTTCTTGGGGTATCCAGCTGGTAGATGGCAGGATGCCTGGTTTTGCGGCGATTGTTGGTGCTGCAAAATCCAATGAAGTCGCAGTAAAAATCGTTCGGGAACTACAGCAGAGAAATATATTGACTTTCCTGTGCGGGAACGTAAATGGCCGCAGTATCATTGATCAGCTTGTGGAGGAAGGAGTTGAATTAGGATACGACACTTATACCGTTCCTTTTGGCACTGATACCATCAGTGCTATTTACGCCCTCGGTTTTGCAGCCCGCTCGGCACTCACTTTCGGAGGTTTGAAAGAAGGTCAGGCAAGAGATATCCTGAATTATAACCGTGCCCGTGTATTTGCTTTTGTTCTTGCCCTTGGAGAAGTAGACGACCTGAAGTACGCTGCTGCGGCTGGCGCAATTAACTTTGGGTTCCCGGTGATCGCCGATACAGTCATTCCGGAAATTCTACCAACAGGCATTACAACTTACGAACACGTTGTCAGCATGCCCTTTGATGAGATTGAAGGGAAAGATGACTTGGATCGGGCCACTAAACTGGTTCAGAAATGCATCCAGGTCAGGGGTGTGAAAATTAAAATCACCGATGTTCCAGTTCCTATTCCGTACGGATCTGCTTTCGAGGGAGAAGTAGTAAGAAGAGCGGACATGCGGGTTGAGTTTGGTGGTAAAAACTCCCGCTCGTTCGAATATCTCTATATGACGGAAATGGAGAATATTACCGATGGAAAAATTGAAGTAATTGGACCTGATTTTGATGACCTGGAAGATGGTGCATCCATGGATATGGGCGTCGTAGTTCAGGTGGCCGGACGCGAAATGGAAATGGATTTTGAACCTGTCCTCGAGCGCCAGATCCATGACTTTGTGAATGGCGCATCAGGCATTCAGCATATTGGTCAGCGTGATATTGTCTGGTGCCGGATCGCTAAATCAGCTGCGGAAAAAGGATTTAATCTTGAGCACTTTGGCAAAATTATCCATGCTAGATTACATTCAGATTTTGGTGCTGTCCTAGATAAAGTTCAAGTAACTATCTACACAAAACAAAAAGATATTGAAACCTGGTTGGAAAATGCTCGCGAAGCCTATGACTACCGCAATAAGAGACTAGCGGATATGACCGATACCTCGGTGGAGGAGTTTTATTCTTGCACTCTCTGCCAGAGTTTTGCTCCTGATCATGTCTGTGTGGTCAGCCCTGAGCGTTTAGGATTATGCGGCGCTTACAACTGGCTGGACTGCAAAGCTTCCTTCAGCATTGATCCAACAGGACCGAACCAGCCAATCCAGGTGGGAGAGTGTTATGACGAAGAGATTGGATACTGGAAAGGCACAATAGATTACACCAAATCCGCTTCTCATGGAGTAATTGAGAAAGTTTCCATGTATTCAATTATGGAAAACCCGATGACAGCTTGCGGCTGCTTTGAAGCAATCTTGATGTACATCCCTGAAGTGGAGGGTGTGATTGTGGTCAGCCGGGAAGACACCGGAATGACTCCCATGGGAATGAAATTCAGCACCCTGGCCGGTATAGCGGGTGGTGGTGTGCAAACACCCGGGGTAATGGGCGTGGGTAAATACTATATGCTCAGTCCCAAATTCATCTCTGCTGATGGCGGGTTCAAACGTGTGGTTTGGATGAGCAAAAATATAAAAGATTCTATGATGGGAGAACTTCAGGCGGTTGCTGAGAGGGAAGGAATCCCGGACTTGCTGGATAAAATCGCGGATAGCGAGCTGGTAACTACTGTCGAAGAACTGCAGGAATGGGTCAAATCCAAGAATCATCCGGTTCTAGAAATGCCCACAATGCAGAGGGAAGAAAAGGAACTTGATATTCCTGAAGATGTGAAAGCGAGTGACGGTGTAATTGCTCAGGCAGAGGCAGTGATCTCCAAAACAACACATGATGCTTCAGAACCAACTCCAGAACCTGAGGCAGCTACAAAACCCGCAGCCCCGATTCCTGGTGGAATTATGGATGATAGGGCAGATCGTGCAGTCGATAATGCTCGGAAAGCCTTAATGGCAGCCCTGGCTGAACTGGATGGCATTCAAGGCATCGAAGGTTTCCAATCTTCCGGGATACCCGCGGCTCCAGCATCTCAAGCTGCAGCAGCAGCTAAAGCTCCCGCAGTTGAAATCAAGGCTGATCAATCCTGGCTGCCTGCAGATACTGAAACACCGCTCGTAAAAGAATCCTGGGATGGGGTTGTCCGGGAAATAACCCTTGGAGCAACCGCTGCTGATGGCGGCACCCGCTCACATACAGTGACGGTCGGTGGTTCCACTGCCATGCCCTTCATGCATTTTGAGGGTAAAACACCCTTTAAACCTGTTCTCGCCATTGAGATCATGAACCGAAGACCGGATGATTGGTCAGATTTGCTGGTCAAAGTCTGGGGAGATGTGATGGACGATCCGGGAGAATGGGCTAAGGCTGCTGAGAAAGCGGGAGCTGAAGTATTATATTTGAAACTTGCCCTCATCGATGAAGATGGAAATCCCACAACCAAAGAACAGGCTGTTGAGGCTGTTGATAAAGTTCTCAAGGCATCTGGTTTGCCACTGATAATTTTCGGTCCAGGTCAGCCCGAACCAGATAATGAGTTGTTGGTTGAAATCTCCACTAAGTTCAAAGGAGAACGACTGCTGCTTGGTGTTTGTGAGGATAAAAACTACCGGACGATAGTTGCTTCTGCCATGGCAGATGGCCAACTGGTAGTTGCGCGAACCGCAATGGATGTAAATCTTGCAAAACAACTTAATATTCTTATCACGGATATGGGTCTAACTCCTGAGAATATTGTGATGGACCCCACCACAGGTGCATTGGGTTACGGTTTTGAATATGGATATTCTGTGATGGAAAGGCTGCGGATAGCAGCACTGCAAGGTGACTCAATGACCCAATTCCCGATGATGGTTACTCCTGGTGAGGAATGCTGGAAAACCAAGGAGTCCAAGGTGGGTGTTGATGTTCCCGAATCCTGGGGAGATTGGGAAACCAGGGCGATCGCCTGGGAATCCACAACGGCCATCATGCTGGCGGAATCTTGTGCGGACTTGATTGTTTTACGCCATCCAGAAAGCGTAAGACGCACAAGAGAAGCCATTGATGACCTGATGAGCAGTAAATAGATAATTAATGACTTTGAGTTGAGCCTGGATACCGGGCTCAACTCGATTGAGATCATAGCTAAGCAGATAGTGAAAACGGAGAAAAAGTATGGCATTAACCGGGATTCAAATTTACAAACTGCTTCCACAAACCAATTGTAAGGAATGTGATTTTCCCACATGTTTGGCTTTCGCGATGAAATTAGCTGCCAAACAAGTGGAATTGGCAAAATGTCCTTACGTCAGTGAGGAATCAGCAGCTCAATTGGCGGAAGCTTCTGCCCCGCCGGTTCGTCCCCTTTCGATTAAATCAAATGGTTACGAGGTTAAAGCCGGTAATGAAATTGTCCTATTCCGTCACAATAAGAAATTTTTTAGTCCCCCCGGACTTTTCATCCGAGTTTATGATGACCAGTCCGCAGAAGAAATCAAGACAAAAGTAAAGCCGGTTGCGGATTATGTCGTGGATTACGTCGGGATGGATTTAACGATGGGTGGAATTGCTGTTCAATCTCGCGGTGGAGATTTTGGCGCAGCGGTTGCATCAGTCCGCGAAACAACAAAACTTCCTTTGATACTGGTGGGTTCTGTAGAAGAGCTAAAAAAAGGTTTAGAAAAGTTAGCAGACACAGAGACTCCTCTGTTATGCAGCGCAAATTCCGGAAATTGGGAACAAATGGCGGATCTTGCGAAAGAGCACAATGCTCCCTTAGCAGTAGAGTCAAACAATATTGATGAAATGGTTGATTTGGTAGAGAAGCTGGAAGGCAAGGATCTGAAAGATTTAGTCTTGTCTCCCACACAGAGAAGTTTATTGGGAACATTAACAGCTAATACTACCATTCGTCGGATGGCTCTGAAAGAAAATTTCAGCGCGCTGGGATTCCCCATCATTAATTTCCCGGGTGATGTAGGCGATCCAGTCAGGGAAGTAACCCAGGCAATGCAGGCAATTGGAAAGTACGGCAGTTTTATTGTCCTGGATCACTTTGATCCTGCGACTGCATACTCCCTATTGGTATTGCGTGCTAATATTTACACTGATCCCCAGGAACCCATCCAGGTGACTCCGGGTATTTATGAAATCAATAATCCTGGACCCGAAGATCCATTCCTGGTAACTACAAATTTCAGTATTACTTATTTCAGCGTGGCTAATGAAGTTGAGAGCATGGGATTACCGGTTTGGCTATTGGTGACAGACTCAGAGGGTATGAGCGTACTCACCGCTTGGGCGGCAGGTAAATTTGATGCCGAAATCATCGCTAAAGATGCCAAACGGTTTAACGCAGCTGATAAAGTAACGAAGCACCGGATCGTTCTTCCGGGCCACACTGCAGTCTTATCTGGGGAACTAGAAGAAGAGTTACCTGATTGGGAAGTAAAAGTTGGTCCGAAAGAAGCTGTCGATTTACCTGCATATCTTAAAGAGTTTCTTTAAAAGATTTTGTGGGGAAATCCTGCTTCTATGAAAGAATTATTCTATAATGAAAAGGTAGGGTACATGGTCGGGAATCCGGACAAACCCTACCTTTCTTTTACCGTCATTGCTCTTTGATCTCTGGAGCGTGTTAACTAACTGCGTGGAAAACAAGATTAAAGCCTTACTTTCGGCGCATTTGTGGGATGATTTATGGCTACAAAATATTCTGTGTCATTTGATATTGCTGCAGAGCCGGTTAAGGTTCCCGGGGGAACCTTACTTACGGACGCTGCCCAAAAAGCCGGAATAGAAATTAATCAACCCTGCGGTGGGCAAGGAAGATGCGGATTATGTGCTGTTCAGGTTACTTCTGGACAAGTGCGCCGGCGCAGCACAATGCGTTTATCCGCTGAAGACGTAGAGCAGGGTTATGCCCTAGCTTGCCAAACTGTAGTTGAAGGGGATATTTCTGTAGTCGTTCCACCCCAGGAAAAAATCCAGCAGCGCTTAACAACCGGACAATCCGCGACTGATGTGTCGGTTCCCCTTGGTTATGATCACCTCCGGGATCAGACCATTCAGCGGATCTCCCTGGAACTAAAACCGCCTAGCATGGAAGACCAGACCAGTGATTGGTCCCGATTGAAAACAGCCCTGCAGGGAAAATCTGATCTTGACTTAATATCAATTTCGCTTCCAATGCTGCAAAAGCTTCCCATTGTGCTAAGGAAGGATAATTGGAAGATTACTATAATTCTCTTTAAGAATGTCCAATCAGGTGCGGCTGAAGTGATTGATTTGCTTTCGGGACTGACTCCAGAAGATGATCCTCTTTGGGGAGCAGCAATTGACATCGGTACCACCACCGTCAAAGTGATGCTGGTGGATCTTATTAGCGGTGAAGAAAAAGGACAGGCTTCGGAATATAACGGGCAAATTGCCCGCGGTGAAGATGTTATTTCCAGGATCATCTATGCAGGCAAAGAAACCGGTGATCAAGTTTTGAGAGAATTGGTTGTTAATTCCATCAATGAGTTAATCAAAAGGGCCTGCAAACGAGGGAAAACTAAGCCCAAACAGATCTATAAAACTACTTTGACTGGAAACAGCACCATGATGCACCTGCTGTTAAAAATTCCGCCCGCAAGCATACGTCTAGCCCCCTATATCACTGTAGCCAACCATCTTCCAATTCTTACTGCGGAAGAAACAGGAATAAACACGTTTTCCCAGGGCAAGGTTATTTGCCTTCCGGGAGTTGCCAGTTATGTCGGAGCGGACATTTCTGCAGGCGTTTTATCCTCCGGAATGGCAGATACTGAAAAGGTAACCCTGTTTCTGGATATAGGCACAAATGGTGAAATGGTGCTTGGTTCGCAGGAATGGCTGGTGACCTGTGCCTGTTCTGCAGGACCCGCGTTCGAGGGAGCGGGAGTTATGCACGGTATGCGAGCCACTACCGGAGCAATTGATGAGGTCTGGATTAACGATGACAACTTCGAAATATCCTGGCGTGTGATTGGTGATGAAAAACCAAAAGGATTGTGCGGCAGTGCATTAATTTCTCTGCTGGCTGAAATGTTAATGACAGGGGTGATAAATAAGAGCGGAAGATTCAATTTTTCATTGGATACTCCCCGGATTCGGAAAGGCTCTCATGGTGGAGAATATGTGGTCAGCTGGGCTGATAGGACCGAAATCGGAGAGGACATTATCATTACCGAAGTGGATATTGACAATCTGATGAGAGCCAAAGCAGCTATCTTTGCGGGATTTACAGTTCTGACAGACAGTGTTGGCGTGCCTTTGGAATCGGTTGAACAGGTCTTAATCGGGGGTGGTTTTGGTCAATTTATAAACGTGGAGAAGGCAATCCAGATTGGATTACTTCCAGATATGCCCTGGGACCGGTTTAAATTTTTGGGAAACACATCCCTTAAAGGTGCCTACCTGGCATTATTAGATCATAAAAATAAAGATCGTGTCGCAGAAATCGCCAACAGAATGACTTATATAGAACTATCTGCAGACAACCGATTTTTTGATGCATTTACATCGGCAATGTTTTTGCCGCATACTGACAAGGAACTATTTCCTACCGTGAACCCGGGCGGGAAGGAATGATATAAAAAAAGATTGAATTATTATTAACCTAGCAAAACGAAGTAATATTGAGGAGGCGTTTGAATGTATATCATTGGAGAGAATATTCACATCATTTCCCCTAGCGTGAAAAAGGCTTTAGCTGAGAAGGATGCAGAATTCTTTAAGAAATCCGCCATTCAACAAGTTGAGGCAGGGGCAAAAGCCATTGATTTGAATCTGGGCAGGCAAAAGCATGACTGGGCAGAAGTATTTCCCTGGGTAACAAAAACCGTCCAGGAAGTTGTGGATGTCCCGTTATGCATCGACAGCACCAATGTTGATGGGATAGAGGCAGCTCTAAAGGTAATCAATAAGGCCCGCCCGATCGTCAACTCAACATCCGCTGAAGCTGAGCGCCTGGAACAAGTTCCCCTGCTGGCTAAAAAATATGACGCCCAATTAGTTGCACTGACTTTGAAAAAAGAAGGCATTCCTGTATCTGCGGACGAACGGGTAAATATTGCCCTGGAATACCTAATTCCGCGGGCGATGGAAGTTGGAATCGAACTACCGGATTTGATCATCGATCCTCTGGCTCTCACTGTCTCGGGCTGTCAGGAATTTTGCCCGGAATTAATTGAGGCAGTCAGAACAATTAAATTTGCAGGTGATCCTCCTCCCGGAATTTCTGTAGGATTGTCGAACGTATCCAATGCTGTACCCGAAGAAACCCGCCCTATTTTAAATCGGGTTTATCTTGCGATGCTGATGGGCGCTGGCCTGGAAATGATGATCGCGGATCCGTTGGATGAGAAACTAAATGAAGTTATTAGATTCATTGAAGAACGGGATGAGAGCTCTGGACTGGGCCGGCTTTACGTGAAACTTCATGACAAGACGGAAGCAATGGAAGAGATCACCAAGGATGATATCGACGAGAACGATCCTGAACAGATGGCTGTCTGGAAATCGGCCCAGGTGCTTCTGAACAAAGTGATTTACGCTGATTCGTTCTTGGAACAATAAATCCAACTAGAAATTTCTAGTTGGAAAGTTCCCGGAGTTTTAATATACTCCGGGAACTTTTTTGTGTTTAATGACCAAGTAATTGATCACTTAAGATAATCTGAGGGTCTATTTGTATTAAGGTTATGCTAAAAGGCATAGGATGACAGGAAGAATGCAAGGGTAAAGGAAAAAGCGAATCATCTATAATGAGATGAGCTTTATCAAAGTACCTTTCCGCCTGATATAAGGCTGGAACTGGAGGGTTCATGTCCAAAGACAATATTAATATTGAGGAATTACTGGAAAAAGCAAAAAAACCGGCAGCTGATGCCCTGAAACTTCATCCCTTCTACAAAGGGAAGATGGAAACAACCCTTAAATGTACTGTCAGGGGAATTGATGATTTTGCAATTTGGTATACCCCCGGTGTTGCGGCACCCTGTCGTGATATCCAACAGGATCCGGATAAGGTTTATCAACATACCAGCAAGGGAAATACAATTGCTATTATAAGTGATGGGACCCGGGTGCTGGGATTGGGTGATATAGGTCCGAAAGCCGGGCTGCCAGTCATGGAAGGAAAAGCGCTTTTATTTAAATACCTGGGGGGTGTTGACGCGGTGCCGATCATGCTCGACACCAAAGACCCCGATGTATTTATCGAAACAGTTTTATTGCTGCAGGCATCCTTTGGAGGGATAAATCTGGAGGATATAGCCCAACCAAAATGCTTCAGAATCCTTGATGAACTGCGAGAACGGGCAGAAATCCCGGTCTGGCATGATGACCAGCAGGGAACCGCAACAGTAACCCTGGCAGGATTGATGAATGCCTTGAAAGTGGTTGGAAAGAAAAAGGACCAGATTCAAATTGCCTTTATCGGTGCCGGGGCATCCAATGTAGCAATCTCTCGGTTAATCTTCAGTTGGGGTGTAGACCCGAGTAAATGCTATATGGTGGACAGCAAAGGGATTCTCGGAACTCAGCGGGATGATATTAAAGCCAAAAAGGACCTGTTTAAGGATAAATGGCGTCTGTGCCAACAAACAAATCAAGAAGGACGCCAGGGTGGAATTGCCGAAGCTATGCAAGGAGCCGATGTAGTGATTGCTTTATCCAAGCCCGGGCCGGATACCATCAAACCTGAATGGGTACAGGGAATGAATTCAGATGCGATCGTTTTTAGCTGCGCTAATCCCATCCCGGAAATTTGGCCCTGGGTTGCAAAAGAGGCTGGAGCCCGCATTGTTTCTACCGGTCGCTCAGATTTTCCAAACCAGATCAACAATTCCCTGGGATTCCCCGGTATCTTCCGCGGTGTACTGGACGTTCGCGCGACGACCATAACCGATGAAATGTGTTTCGCAGCTGCGCAAGCACTCGCAGATCAAATTGGAGATGGGTTGGATGAGGATCACCTACTGCCGACCATGGATGATTGGGAGGTGTTCCCCCGTGAAGCAGCTGCAGTAGGGATGAAAGCCCAGGAGCAGGGTGTGGCACGGCTGGAAAAAACCTACGATGAATTGTTGGAAAGTGCTACAAAAGTCATTAAGCGCTCAAGGGATTTAACAACCTTAATGGAAAAACAAGGTTTTATCCCAGCACCTCCCGAAGATTAATATTCTATTGTACAGGTCTGCACCATGGGTTCCGGGGAGATGTTACACTTCTGATATATACATAATATTCTCTTAAATATACTCAGCGAGGGTTTCCGAATTATTTCAGAAATCCTCGCTGGTAAGGGTTAAAAAGGCATTTTTCCCTTGTCCAGGATGATATTCTTGGAGATATTAATGATTGCCCATTGCACAAATACTGAGTGGTGTATACTGGATCTGTCATCCAAGTATCCTTGAGAATGGATCGGTTTCTTTACAGAGCCGAGTACACATTAT
>JAZFRV010000076.1:0-4839 GCA_036445875.1 Anaerolineales bacterium | reverse complement strand
TTGGAATCATTTCAGAGCTGGATCACATCTTCTTATTACAATTAACAGGATCCGGTACTGCTAATTACTCTGGCATTCTCCATCAATATTGGTCACTCGATGATAAAGACGATACCCAGACATTGTTCCAGGAGCAGCTGATCCCTTCCTTTGAAATAATTAATTGGATAAAAACTGCCGAAAACAGCCACCCATTCTCTGGCAAGATAAATTTCCTTTCCCCTGAAACTCAGGCCTTCTTTAATCTAAAAAACACCGGTGAATTTATTATATACCCGATTTTTGCTGATACGGCATTATGGGGATTCATTGGTTTTGAAACGAGGGATCGAAATGATATTTGGGACCCACTAGAAAGAAATACTTACAATAGCATCGCACAAACTCTGGGATCAACTTTCTACAATAAACTAATTGAAGATAATTTACAGCTGCGAGCCAAGGAGCTGGACTCTCTTCAAAAAACAAGCTCTAATATTTCCTCCAGCGATCACTTAGATGCGGGATTACATACAGTACTGTCACAAATCTTGGAATTATCACCTGCCTACGATACAAATATATATCTTAAACAAAACCATGATCTGGAATTCTTACTTTCCTTGGGGGCAAACCAACAGCAATCGCTTCCATTTTCTCACTCGGGAGAAATAGAAATTTGTCGAATTGTTGCAGATACCAATCTAGATCTTTTTATCTCTGATATAAGTAATTTTAATGGCATCGAAACAGGGCTCGCAACTCAGCAAGAGGGATGTATTTCCATGGCACTTGTTGCTGCTTCAGAAATCATTGGTATATTGAATATCTGGTTTCCAAGTACCCGAGATTTTCCACAAGAGGAAAGAACAATTCTAAGATTGCTGGCTGACCAAGCTGCATCCGCCATCTTGAATATTCAATTCCTGCAGGTTGAAAAAGATCAACGAATCCTGGCCGATTCTTTACGCAAAGCGAATATCCAGCTTTCAGATAACCTCGAATTAAAACAGGTACTGGAAAGCATTTTAGAACAAGTATTGATCCTGGTATCCGCCCGGGATTGTCATATCCTGCTCTACGATGGGGAAACACTAGATTTCGGCGCCGTGGCATACGCAAAAGATGTCCAGCGTGATCCAGTGCACTCGCCAGACAATAATAGCATCTATTATCAGACAGCCCAAAAAGGGGAATGTATTCTAATACCGGACATCCAGGAAGAAAAAAATCTTCAGGCATCCTGGAAAACCGGATCGCTAATGAGCCTACCTCTCATCTTCCACAGAAAGGTGATTGGAGTAATGAATGTCACTTTCTTTGAGCCGGGGAAATTGAATGAACAACGTCTACAAGTTCTAGATTTACTCAGCAACCAGGCTGCCATCGCGATTAATAACGCCAGAACTTATGAAGCAGAACGGGAACATAGAAAGCTGGCTCAAGCTCTTCAGCATACAGGACGAGTAATCCAGAGTTCCCTTGATCTTGAAGTAGTAATGGACCATATTTTGGCTCAGATTGCCACTGTAATTCAATATCACTCAGCAAATCTGATGCTTGTCAAAGATGGGCAAGCCCAGGTTGTACGGCTTCAAGACTATCAGAATTTACCCGAAGAGTATCTGGATGAATTATTTTACGCTCCATTTAATGTTTCCAAGTTCAGTACTTTAGAAATGATGATTGAATCAAAGAATCCCCTCATCATCCCCGATACAACATCTGATCCTATCTGGGTAAAAACCCCTACAACAGAAAAAATTCAATCTTGGGCTGGTGCACCAATTCTCGATGGCGATCAAGTAATCGGTTTTTTATCCCTCAACAATCAAAATCGTCATTATTACCAACCTGAACATGCCGAGACCTTGACATCATTTGCCAGCCAAGCCTCTATCGCATTAAAACACGCCCGGCTCTTCCAGCAATCCCAGCAGAATGCTCGGGAGCTCAGAGCAATCCATGAAGCCACCTCAACCCTGGTGACCACCTTAATACTTGATGACCTTCCCTCAAAGATCCTCGCTGGTGCAGTTAAAGCTATTCCGGCGACTGAGCTCGGAGCCTTGTTCCTGGTTGATGAGGAAAATAATCTATTAATAAGAAAAGCCAAATATGGAAAAGGTCCATCTTTTGAAGAACAATATTCCCTCGATGCTGCCGAATTCCTGCCCGTAAAAGTCTTCCTTGAGAACAAGCCAGATTTGTACGAAGATCAGGATGACAACCTGCAAGCGATCATCTCCGTTCCCCTTCCAACTCAGACAGGTGTCCTCGGAGTAATCATCCTGGCTGGACATGAACCCGGAATATTTACCAAAAATGACCTCACTATTTTAACCAATATCGCGGCAACTACTGCTAGCGCAATCCGCAACGCTCAGCTTCACAAAGAAATTGAGGACCTGGCAATTACTGACCCATTAACTAATATATTTAATCGCAGGGGATTAGAACAATGGGGACAATACGAAATTGACCGCGCAAAACGATTTGACAGCCCTCTCTCAGCGATATTTTTTGATCTCGATCATTTCAAAGAAGTAAATGATACTTATGGTCATGAAATCGGTGATCAGGCTCTCCAACAAGTGGTTTCTTGCTCCCAGGAAGTAATTCGTAAAATCGATATCTTCGCCCGGATCGGCGGGGAGGAATTTATTATTATTCTGCCGGAAACCACTTTACCGGTTGCAGTGAAGATTGCCGAAAGGATCCGAAAAAATGTGGCGAAATCCATCTTTAACGCCAATTCTCAACAGATCAAAATGACCATCAGTCTGGGGGTCAGTGAACTCAGCGAGGAAATCAATGATCTTGTACCACTTATCAACGCGGCTGATCACTTGATGTACCAAGCGAAACAATCTGGTCGGAATACCACCGCGTCAGCCCTTACCAATTTTTGATCAGGCTCCTCATTCCTATTAAATTACAAGATGCATTAGTATATCTGTTTAAAACGGAATATATTTACTTTACGACTCCACCTTGACAGAGAGAAAAAATGATTTTATGATTATACTGACCAGTCAGTCAGTATAATCTATCTGTGGGGAATGCTACTATGTCTCCAAAACATGATGTCTCTGAAGAAAGAAAATCCCAAATCCTCGATGCAGCAATGAATACATTTTCTGAATTGGGCTTCCATAAAGCCCGCATGTCAGATATCGCTGAAACATCAGGTTTGAGCAAAGGGTCATTGTATTGGTATTTTGACAGCAAGGACTCAATTATTCTGAGTCTCCTGGATAGAGTATTTGTTCCGGAAATTAGGGATTTTAATGTTCTACTCAAGGATCCCCGATCAGCTGAAAGCCGTTTAGCCAGTTATATTAAGCGTGTCTCAGATGATATGGTGAAATTGCTCAAATGGATGCCCCTCTTTTATGATTTCCTCGCCCTCGCCTTCAGGCAAGAACTGGTAAAAAAAGCTATTTCCCGCTATTACAAAAAACAAATGGAAATATTAGTAGAATTGATTCAACAAGGACTTGATTCGGGAGAATTTCTAGTGGAAGATCCAGAAGAAGCAGCCATTGCATTAGGATCAATCCTGGAAGGAACCATTGTTCTCTGGTTATTCGACCCGGAACAAATTGATGTTAGACGAAATCTGCGCACTAGTTCCAATTTACTTATTCAAGCGTTGAAAACCAAGCCCACCCCACCTCATCAACTTCTTGATAATTAGTTTTAATATCAAGGTGAAAAACTATCTCATGAAATACAAAAGAACCGGAGCTAATTAAATGAGATTTCCAGATCCGCCTAAAGGTCTAAAAGCCATCCCCTGGCGAATTCCGATTTTGTTTTACAAAATTGGATTAGGTTGGCTATTCGGAAACAGAGCCCTGATGTTATCCGTCAAAGGTAGGAAATCCGGGAAAATCCGCCAGACTGTCCTGGAAATCATTCTTCACTTACCTGAGGATCATTCTTACTATGTTGCCTCTGGTTTCGGGACCCGGTCCCAATGGTTCCAAAACCTTCAAAATGACCCTCGAGTAATAATCCAGGTTGGTTCTAAACGACTGAATGCAACTGGACACCGATTAAATCCAGAAGAAGCAGGCACCGTCTTTGTTGCCTATGCGCAAAAATACCCGCGGGCCATCCGTTGGTTGGCTAAAAAGCTGGATTACCAGATGACACATACACTCGAAGGTTATCGAGATTTTGCTAAAGAACTTCCAATAATCAAATTCACTATCCGGGAGGATTAAATGGCTATTTTAATACTAGTGGTTTCCATGGTTCTGATAGGTCTTTTGGTGGGTTATATAGCTGGTTTTATTTGGAAAGATAATCGACCCATTGGAGTCCAAGGAGATTACATTGCAGCAGTTATTTCTGCTGTTGTGATGGGGTTCATTGATTGGTATGTTATCCCCGCTATGGGCTTCAGCTCAACAATGAGGATATTAGGTGTTATTCTAGAACCCCCCTTCACCGCCCTTCTTGTGCTTTGGATCATTCGGAAAGCAAAACAATAACTCTGGCAGTTCGGAGAAAGAACATATGACTAATCCGGAAATGGATTTTACGATTAAGGATCAGGCACTTTCCCATCTCTATCTTTATATGGTCATCAGTATCTCTTCAACATATTTGTTGGGTAGATTATTCTATGCTGATAAATTCCATTATTGGCAGGATGCCATAAGTGAACTTGGCACAACCAGAACCTTGACCGGAACCCCCAATACAATCTCAGCTTTACTAGAAGTTCTTTATAATAGATTCAAATTAAAAATGGCTTTACTTGGGCCAAATCTCTCTCTGCAAAGTACATAGGATTGAACACTCAACAGGGAGTATTACATTACATATTAAAACTATATTATGACAGAT
>JAZFRV010000075.1:0-5522 GCA_036445875.1 Anaerolineales bacterium | reverse complement strand
GCCGAATATGGCCTCACAGAACAATCCATCCTTCTCTGGACGTAAGCGCCGGTAGTTAATGGTTTCCGGTTCTAATACTTCTCCGTAGGACCAACTGCGGATGGTTTTTGGTGAAGCTATCACGATTCGAAGTTTTTGCATCCCCTTAGATTTCACTCGAAAACCTCCTGTTTTTTCACTCTATCAACCGATAATAGGACGACCCTCACCAAAAATGTGCTTTAAATATTCTGTTGAACTGCCCAGTCTTGTCTGCAAGATAGGTCCCTTTCTGAAAATTTCCGTCTGGAGAATTCAGATTAAAACCCGAGCCTATTCCATTTATTGAGGCCTGGTTCTTTCCTACTAAGCAGCACTGCCAGATAGAACAGATGTTTTAGTTCAATAACGCACAAAAACAAGCACAAAAGAGTACGCTCTTCAGCGCTCGTATATATTGAGGGGATTGATATTAAACATGCAACTGACAATTATACAGGTTGAACGGGTGTCAGTCAAGAGGGTGTTTGTCCGATCTAACACGACAATCCGTTCCCATTCTTCCTGGTCTCCCCCAATCTTGTCAAATCTGTCTTCCAGCAATAATCAATGAGGATTATTTAATCACTGCAGGACCAGTCTACCACAACCGTGGCGTTATTTCCATGACTATTCTGTTATGCTTTCCTCTCTGGTTGACGAATTGGGATAGCCAGGTAAAATGTACTGCCTGCCCCCAGTTCACTCTCTACCCAGGCGCCTCCTCCATGACGTTCAGCGATTGATTTTACTATCGCCAAACCCAGACCGGTGCCTCCCTGTTTATCTTTCTCCCGATTTTCCACTCTGTAAAACTGTTCAAAAAGCCTCTGTTGATCTACTGGAGAGATTCCGATCCCGCTGTCTTCTACTTCAAAAATGATTTGCCCATTTTCCATCTTGTATCGGACCCAGACCTCTCCCTCCCGCTGGTTAAAGTTAATCGCGTTATCTACCAGATTGCGCAGGGCCTGCTGGAGCAACGCTTTATCAGCAGAGATAAAGGGGATGGTTTGGTTGGGAGATGAAACATGGATGTTTATCTTTTTCTGGCTGGCACGTATCTTAAATGAGTCTGTCACCTCAGAAACTATATCAGGTGCTGAAATCATATCCAACTTTAATCCTACTTCGGCTTCAATTCTTCCTAGATCGAGAAGGTTCTGAACCAAGTGCGACATACTCTCTACACCGGTGATTATTTTATGTACATAATTTTGCTGCTGTTCATTTAATTCCCCAACCATTTCCAGCATGGTTGCATATCCACGCATTAGTGTCAGGGGTGAGCGTAAATCATGGCTTACTGTGGATACAAAATCTGATTTCAGATCATCCATTTCTTTCATTTGTGAAATGTCACGAAGAACACAAACCCGTCCTAATTGGTGTTCTCCCGAAATCACAGGCGATGCGGTGGCAAGAAATACCCGTCCATCTTCCAACTTCACTTCTTTTGAAACTTTCCCAGGAGAAGTTGTATTCAATAGTTCAATTAATTCTCGATGAGTAGTGATTTGTTCAATATTCTCCCCGATACCATAGTTCTCTTCCAACCCCATCATCTCAGTTGCAACCGGATTGGTTAACAACAATTTATCCTGGTGATCGAATACAAGAATTGGATCCGGTGTAGATGCCAGAATCGCCGCCAACCTCTTTCGTCCGATTTCAGCCCGGCTGAAGAGGGATGAATTGGACGCGGCCAGGGCAGCCTGCCCTGCCAGGGTAACGACATATCTCACCTCGCTATCAAGGAAATTATGTGGTTCCAGATAAGCCAACCAGATCGCTCCGTAATATTGCTGTTCATTCTGGATGGCAACGATCAGGATTGCGCCGGGAACGGGATCATTCTCATTCAGATCAAGTAATGGCATCCGAGCCGGATTTGTAAGCATAACCGGAGATCGACTGCGGGCAATTTCCAGGATCTGGGTATCCAGATAACTGAAGGCAGTAGTTTCTTCACCGCTTCCGATACGGGTCTCCTCGGTATTTTCTGAGAAATGTTCCGGAAGAACATCCGCCTCCAATACTATCCTGGCAGAACATGCTCCGATCTCTAATGCTGAACTCAATATTGTATCGACAGCATCCGTCATCTCCAGGGATGACGCTACTCCCTGACTGACATTTAACAACCGGTTCAACTCCACCATCCGATTCTTTAAGCTGCGTCGCATCTTTTCAAAAGCCCGCCGAAGCTGACCCACTTCATCTACGCGCCTGGTCAGGTTTAAGGGATGATCAAGTTCTCCTTTTGTGATCCGGGCTGCTTCTTCCGTCAATACATGGAGGGAATCAGCAACTGAACTTAATCCAAAATACATAACAGCCATGGTCAGGATCGCAATTAATAAAACTACTCCAGACAGCGGTGCAGCCAAATCAAGTGCCAGTTGTTGAGCTTCTACGGCAGGTATGGTCAGCAGCACTGTCCAGGGTCGCCCCAGAGCCGAGCGAACATAAACCAGCTGGCGTGTTCCATCTGCTGTGGTTTGGTTGGAAAATACCTCATCAGGTGTAAGATCAACAATTGGGTAGTACACCCCAAACAGGTTTTCCTCTGATGAATACAAAACCCGACCTTGTTCATCAAGCAGATATCCCACACCACCCAAATCACTTATTCCTCTCAAGTCAATGAGAATAGGTTGCGTAAATGGGTTGGATTCCAAGTCAGCTAATCCGACCAGTACTCCTCCCGGTAAACCCTCTTCAGTCGGAATGCTCCCCATGAAAGTAATCACTGATTTGTGCCCCATCTCTGAAGGGGGTGACACATAAACCTGGACTGGCACTCCATTCAGCGCTGATCCAAGGCCGGATTGAAATTCTGTATTAAACGAAGTATCCGGTAGATCTTGATCAGGATAGGCTCCAATCAATTCATGATTGCTGTCAAATACAAATAATTGAGAAAAAAAGGGAATGGCTCGAAAACTTCGTTTTAATACCAGATCCAGATCTTCCTGTGTGGACATTCCCCCTGATAAATCTGAAGCATATTGGCTGATCAGGCTTTGACCTGTATTAAAAAAGAAAGGAATTTTATTTGTAGTTGTACGGGCAACATTTTCCATCTGCGACTGGATCATCTTTTCTGCTGATCGACCCGCAACGAACCAATTAACAAGCAGAAGGACCAGAATCAGGACCATTGTTAGGGAAACAATGTAATTTAAAAAACGCACCTTTATGCTGATCTCAGATGGAGATGGTCTTAGTTTGTGTTTGATTCCGTCTACACGCGGCAAAGCCACCAGGGCAAATTCGGTAACCAAACCCGCCAGGGCAAAACTACCCGCTAAAGCAATCACACCGGCCCGAGAATTGGATATAGCAAAATCAAGATTCTCAACAATCGATCCGGAAGCCCAGAAAAAAGCCCCGGCGATATATAAAATGTAATCAACACAAGCAATCAATAAAGTTGCCAGGAAGGGACGTCGGAGAATACCAAATACTGCGGTTCTGTAACGCTGACGGATTGCAACGGATATCAGCATGGAAAAAGCGGTAAATTCAATAATCGTAAACGGCGAATGCGTATTCCAGTAAGCCAAACAAACCCCGGATATCAATCCTATCAGGGAAGCGCTGACAGGCCCCAGTATCCAGGCAGATATCACGGCCGGAAGTGCAGCCAGAATCATCAGGATTCCACCGGTAGCTGCTAATGACATATCAGGGAGTGGAATTGCCCCCCAAGACGGCAATCGGAATCCAAGGAAAAGAGCTGTGAAGGGAGCTAGTGTCAGTAAAATACCAAATAGGAACCATTGGCGTTCTTTCAAGTCCCGCTGGTATTCCCTCCAATGCCAATTCCCAAATATGATACTTACAGCCATAACAATCAACGCTAAAATACCCAACCCATCTACCGGCCAGATAATGTATGCAGGTGAATTAAACAAGGTGAGTATGAACGGCATCATTTCCTGATTGACGTCAAAATCGGCTGCTTAAAATCCATATTCGATTATAGCATGGTTCAAGTTTGAACATTCCCCCTACCTTGACCTGTGAATAACAATCCGGAAAGGTATTACTCAAAGATTACAGGTTCACCGGCTAGAATTTTCTCGTACTCAGTATATACACCCTGGTAAGATTCGGGCAATAGTTCAGCAACCCGGGCCATAATAATATCTGTATTATGCTGCCGCATATCCCGGCGTTCCTTTCCTCTTCCAGTCAGAGGGGGCAGGTGGATTATATTTCCCACAATCATCTGGATGGTGGGTCGTTTTCCCCTTATCCCTTCCCGCAAAAAGTCAAGTGTATTTCCAACAACAGCCACCGGAATGACCGGCAGCCTAGTTATATCAATGATATACGCTATACCGGGTTTTCCTCGCCCTAACCCGGGTGTATGAGAACGTGTTCCTTCAGGTGAGATCATCAATGGAAAATCAGCATCAATGATCTGTATAATATTATTAAAAACTTCCCGATCAAATTCGGTTCGATTGACCTGGATTCCAGCCCACAGCCGAGCAACAATGGACACACCAGGACGATCCCAAACAACTGTCGCACCGATAATTTCAACAATCACTGGCCAGAACGCTCCGATGAACGGGATTTCAACCAGGGAAACATGATTAAATGCAACTATATATCTATTATGTTTGGGTATTTTATCCATCCCGTATAGTTCAACTTTTCCCAATAAACGGAATAAAACTCGGAAAAACACACGCAGAAATCTGCGGCTAAAACGAATATGCAAAGGAACGCGGTATTGTTCTTCCATATTAATCTTTAATCCTTCTCAGTTAATTGGGCACATTCTTCAATTCTTGCCAACACCTCGGGGACCGATAAGGCGTCCGTATAGATGACAACAGCGTCTGAAGCTGCCCGTAAAGGAGCTATTTCCCGGGTAGAATCCTTATTATCTCGTTTTTTCAGCATCTTGAGAATTTTCGGGAAATCTACTTTTTCTCCCCGGTTAATCCGCTGGTCAAACCGCCGTTTTGCTCGCTCTTCAACCGACGCATCCAAGAAGATTTTCAGATCAGCTTCGGGAAGGACAACTGTTCCAATGTCTCTCCCAACCATGATCACATCGCCACGCAACCCGATCCGGCGCTGCTGTTTGGTAAGCGCTTTTCTGACATCAGGATAAGCGGATACTCTTGAAACTTTCGCGTCTACTTTGGGGTTTCTGATTTGCCAGGTTACATCAATGCCGTCTGCCAGGACGTCATATTCACGACCGTCATCTTTTGAGGGAGGTCCAACATCAATTTGTACTTTTTTAGCTAATGTTGAGACTGCAAGCTCATCTTTGGTAGAGATTTTTTGATCAATTGCTAACCAGGTTACTGCCCGGTACATCACACCTGTATCAAAAAATAGATACTTCCATTTTTCTGCCAGGTGGTTGGCAATGGTAGTTTTCCCAGATGCAGCAGGCCCATCAATAGCGACTATTTTTGGAAAACTCATTCCTTCTCCTCAAGCAGGGTAGGCACACTTACAGGATTCAACAT
>JAZFRV010000074.1:0-7604 GCA_036445875.1 Anaerolineales bacterium | reverse complement strand
AGAAATTGCCTTTTGCTCATTATTTTTTCCTTTCTAATCTGGCCAATCTGTAATTACCCATTGTACCCATATCACAATATGTAAGGGGCTTTCTAATAGATTTCTAATCATTAACAACCTCTGGACTGAGTTCTGTTTTTTCATCCACTTTGATTATGAACCAGGTTTGGTCTCATTAAATCAAAATCCACCATCAAAGTGAGGTAGAATTGTTTTTTCCAGTGATTAATTTATACCTGGTCGGATTTTTTATTCCTGGCAAAGATCAATTTGGTAAGCTCTGCAGCCACAGATGGTACCAATAATAGCGGCAGGATCACCCGCCATTGAACCCAACCCAGTGGAGCCGTGTCAAATATTCCTTGCAAGAAAGGCACATACACCACACCCAGCAGCAAGACCAGGGAAGACAGAATTGCCCAATTCATAACTTTATTGGTAAACAAACCAATCTTGAGAATAGGTACTCTTTCGGATCTGGCAGTATAAGCTCGGACCAGCTCAGAGAACGAGAGTGTAACAAATGCCATGGTTGGGGCCATTTCTGGATAACGGGTGAGACCAATCCAATAAGCACCCAAGGTCACAGCAGTAATAGCTACGGTCTGGATACCTATTCCTATCAGCATGAAGCGGTTCAAAATGGGTTCATCCGGGTGTCTCGGCGGTTGTTCCATCAGGTCTGGGTCGCCTTTTTCAAGCCCGAGGGCCAATGCCGGAGCGCCATCTGTAACCAGGTTCAACCATAATAATTGAATTGCGCTTAAGGGGGACTTCCACCCAACCATAGTCGCGATAAAAATGGTCGCTATTTCTGCAATATTGCAGGATAGCAGGAAATAGACGAATTTACGGATATTACTGTAGATAACCCGCCCCTGTTCCACTGCCGAAACGATGCTGGCGTAGTTATCATCGGTCAATACCATATCTGCAGTCTCTTTGGCTACATCGGTGCCGGTGATTCCCATCGCGATCCCAATATCTGCTTTCTTGATAGAAGGGGCATCATTCACACCATCTCCAGTCATGGCAACTATCTGGTTATTTGCCCTGAAAGCGTCCACAATCTGTACTTTATGTTCGGGAGATACCCGGGCAAAAACGTCCGTGACTTTTACAGTTTCCTGCAGTTGATCTGGCGTTAATTCATCCAGGTCTTTTCCTGTAATTACCCGGTGGCCTTCCTGAAGAAGACCAATTTCCCTGGCAATCGCTCTGGCAGTATTAGGATAATCGCCGGTGATCATGGCTGTTCTAATTCCAGCTTGCCTGGCAGTTATCAAGGCTGGCTTAACTTCTGGTCGAGCCGGATCAATCATGCCCAATAAACCGACAAATATTAACTCTTTCTCAATATCTTCATCCAGATCTCCACTCTGATGGTACTCCAGGTCTTTTACCACCCCGTAGGCAACACCCAGAACACGCAGGGCTTTATCTGTCATCCGATCATTGGCTGCCAGGATTCTCCGGCGTTGTTCATCGTCCAGGGGAACAGCTTTGTCGTCCCGGTTCTGATAATGTGTACAGCGTTCTAAAACCACATCCGGTGCGCCTTTTTCCGCCAGAACATACCAGGCCTGCTGTTTCTGATCATAAAAGGGAGATACGTCCTGTGCATCTGGATTTTCGATGACATGAACAGTAACCATCCTTTTCCGTTCAGAATCAAAAGGAATTTCCTCAATACGAGGATAAGCTTGGGCCAATGGTGCAGGAAGCGCACCAGCTTTTGCGGCCGCAACTAATAAAGCTCCCTCTGTTGGATCTCCCACCATACGGGTAGTGTCTTTTCCAGCCTCATCAAAATCTTTCTCCAGGATGGCGTCATTGTTCAAAGCACCTATCCAAAGAGCAGTTAAAATACCGGGGTAATCTTTGGCTAAATCAACTTTTTTCCCATCTCTTAAGAATTCACCATCCAGTTTATATCCCGTTCCGGTGATGTCCAGAAATTCTCCATCCACGGCGACACTGGTAACTGTCATTTCGTTCTGGGTCAGAGTTCCAGTTTTATCGGAACAAATGATCGTCGCTGAACCCAGGGTTTCCACAGATGATAGTTTCCTGATCAAGGCATTCCTGGAGATCATTTCCTGCATGCCTAAAGCCAGGGTGATGGTCACAACTGCGGGAAGCCCTTCAGGAACTGCGGCTATTGCCAGACTGACTGCGATAATGAACATCTCGAGAGGGGGAGTGCCGGTGATCATTCCCTCAATAAATACAATTCCACTTATCACCAGGGTTACCCAGCCCAGTGTTTGCCCAAAACTATCCAGGCGTTTCTGAAGCGGCGTATCTTCTTCTTCTACCGATTGAAGCATTTTTGCTATCTGACCAATCTCGCTTGTCATACCTGTATTTACCACAACACCCACACCGCGTCCGTATGTCACCAGAGTGCCGGTATAAGCCATAGTTTTTCTATCGCCGAGGGAAACATCTTCTTCAATATCCAAGTGGGCATTTTTTGTAACTGGAAATGATTCTCCGGTCAGAGTGGCTTCATCAACCCTTAAGTTAACCGTCTCAAGTAATCTGACATCAGCCGGAATAAAATTCCCGGCTTCCAGGAAGACAATATCACCCGGTACAACTTCACGGGCAGGTATCGATTTCCTGCGACCATCACGAAGTACATTGGCATCCGGGGAAGCCATTTTCTTTAAAGCAGCCAGGGCTTCTTCCGCCCGTTGTTCCTGCACAACACCAAGAACCGCATTCAGCAGCACGATTATCATGATGGCTGCTGCCTCAACCCAATCCCCCAGGACAGCAGAAATAACCGCGGCTACCAGGAGTAAAACCACCACAAAACTTGCAAACTGCTCATAAATCATGAGCCAGATGCTGGTTGGAGGAGCTTCCTGTAATTCATTATTTCCGTAAGTTTCTAGACGAAGATTTGCTTCTAGATCAGATAAACCTTTTTCACGGCTTACTTCCAATTTATTGGCAGCTTCACTCCCCCCCATTGTGTGCCAGCTAGAATCCAACTGATCGATATTAATATCATTATTCTCTTGATCTTCTTTCACTGTCACTCTCCCCGAAAAAATCCCTTCTTGGTAGAAAATTAGCTGAAGGGTTTACTCTCCAGCTGTTTCCTCCTCGGTTGGTTCTAATCCTCCCGGCACTTCAACGAAGAAGTACCAGTCGGTTATAGTTTCTAAGCGGTCAGAGGGTTCAAAAATTGGTCCAATCCGGACACCTTTCACATTTTCCGAAACCCCATAGGTATAAACCGGGTAATACAATGGAAGAGCAGGAAGCTGGTCAAAAAACCTGACCTGGAAATTCCTATATAAATGCCCTCTTTCAACTATGTCCATGATAATCCGGGCTTGTTCCAGATATTCACTTGCCTGACGGTCATTCCACATGGAATAATTCTGACCTCCGGTAGCTTGGGTTTGATGCCAAAAAGGATAAGGATCCGGATCCGGCATACTTGTCAAATTCAGATCCACCAGGGCCGCTTCATAATCCCGTTTATCAAGTCGATCAACGATCAATTCCTCATAAGGCAGTGCCTCCAGGGTGACATCAAAACCCAGGGCAGCCCAATTTCCCTGGATTGCCTGGGCGATCTGGGTATGGTAGTCATCATCAGGAAAAATCAGGTTTACTTCCAAACGATCCCCATCTGGACTGGTTCTGGTGAGACCCCCTTCGCCTGGATATGTATATCCCAGGTCACGGATGATTTCAATCGCTAATTCCGGATCAAACTCATACCGGGAAAGACCTTCAAGATAAGCCCAGGTTTTTGGGAAGATAGGTCCATCAGCAATGATTGCTTGTCCTTGATTTATATGATCGACCAAATATTGCCGGTTTATCCCATGCAGTAGAGCTTTTCTCAATTCAACTTCCTGGAAAAACACAGTTCCCGGGTTGTCGAGGTTTAACAATACCAACGTCATCTGGGGCAGTCGACTCGTATATACATTCAAACCCTGATCCGCCAACGCCTCCTCAAGGATCTCCGGTGTAATTTCCCCTATTCCCTGAATTTCTCCAGCCGTATAAGATTCCCAGGCAGCTTCAGAATTTAGAAAATATCTAAACTCGACCTGGTCAAAGAAAACCTGATCCCCGTAATAATTTGGGTTTTTCTTCAGTGACACTCCTGTGATCTGATCATCTGACAGGTTTAACTGCTCAAACTGGAATGGACCTGATCCAACCGGTTGAAGATTAAATGGATCATCAACAATTTCCTGGGAGGTTAGACCCTGAAGAAGATGGGAGGGCAAAATGCCAAAATCAAGGTAATCCAAAAATGGCGCAAAGGCTTCCGGCAGTCGGAATTGTATCGTTCGTTCATCGAGCGCTTCAACTTCAATTTCCTTCCAGAAATTAGCCGTGTCCAACGGGACCGGAAAATCAGGATCCTTTAATAAATTTACGGTAAAAACTATATCATCACTAGTGACTGGTTCTCCATCATGCCAGAATGCATCTGGTCGAAGAGAAAAGTTATATACATCTCCATTTCTAGAGATTCCCCAGGAATTAGATAAATCTGGTTGCGGCAGACCCATGCTGTCAAATTGAATTAATCCGCTGAATAACAAGCTGGATGGATCCTGATCAGGAGGGTTAAAAACTACTAGAAGTGGGTTCAGGCGCATCAAAGAACCTACGATTCCCTCGGTATACACACCTCCCCCGGTTGGTTCCGGAGCTTCAACTAAGACCGGTTCCGCTTGCTGCCCCCACAGAACGACGGCAATTACTACTAAAGCTAAAACTATGATCAGTATTTGCAAGCGCAGTTTTTTTATCAGTTTCATGGATTTGTCCTGCAATATATGAGTACTCAATTCCCCCTGCCATAAATATAACCGGAAAATATGGAAATCCATATTTTCCGGTGTTTCTTTGTCTAATGGGTAGGTCCTAAATCAAGTCAAGTCGCATATTAACCTGTTACAATGACTGTGGCAATTGCCAATCCAAAAAACAGGAAACTGAGCCCAATTGTGATCCGGAATAAAATCTTCTCTATGCCCCGTCGGGCAGAGAACACACCCCCCGCATCTCCACCACTTAAACCACCCAAACCCGCTCCTTTACTCTGGAGAATCACACTGGCGACTAGCGCAATGGATGTGATAATTAATCCAATATTCAAGTATGTTGACACTAAAACCTCCCAGATCAGCCGGGAAAATAAATCTACTGTATCAGCCGATCAGATTACTTAACCAAATATTTATTCAATTTACAAGCAGGGCGATTATACCAACTTTACAGGGAGAACGTCAAGAAGCTCCTCCTGGGAACCACCAATTATTATGTGTTTATTGATACAGAATTAATGAACACTACTCCAGGAAACGAGGAAACAATGCCTGAAATTTCCATAAACTTACACTTGCATACCCGCTATTCTGATGGATCAGGAAGCCATCAAGACATCGCAGATGCTGCCCTCAAAGCTGGGCTGGATGCAGTGATTGTCACCGACCATAATATACTCGTTCAGGAACATGAAGGATATTATGCTCAAGGAAGTAAAAAGGTCCTGCTTCTTGTCGGAGAAGAGATCCACGATCGAAATAGAATTCCTCAAAAAAATCACCTGCTGGTATTTGGTGTGGATCAGGAACTGGCAGACCAAGCTGAAAATACCGGCCAGTTGATAAAATCAGTTCAAAAATCAGGTGGATTATCTTTTTTAGCTCACCCCATTGACCCGGCAGCTCCTCTATTTGGTGAAAAAGATTATTCCTGGGAAAATTGGGATGTATCAGGATATACCGGCATCGAACTATGGAATGGATTCTCAGAGTTTAAAACAAGACTTAACAGTAAAACTGAAGCCGTGTTTTTTGCCTACCTGCCTAAGCGTTATCCCCGGGGTCCGATCCCGGAAACTCTCAAGCTCTGGGATCAATTAACTTCAAAAGGTCAGAAGGTTGTTGCGATCGGAGGTTCAGATGCCCATGCCAGATCTGCCAGCCTGGGACCGTTTAAACGAATCCTGTTCCCCTATATCTTCCACTTCAGGACAGTAAATACTCATCTGATTCTTCCATCTCCATTAACAGGAGAAGTAATCCCGGATAAACAGATGATTCTGAATGCTATGGGTCAAGGTCACATTTTTGTCGGTTACGATCTACCCTATCCAACCAACGGTTTCCAATTTTCGGGATCCGGAACAGGGCAATCAGCCATCATGGGAGACGAAATATCACTCAACGGAGGGGTTACCTTACAGATTAAACTGCCCCTTAAAACAGAGTGCATCTTACTCAAAGACGGTCAACCGGTAAAAACCTGGAAGAATCGGAAAGCATGCTCGTTTACTGCCTCTCAATCCGGTGTTTACCGGATCGAAGTCTACCTGCATTATAAAGGGTCACGACGGGGTTGGATTTTCAGCAATCCCATCTACATTCGGTAGTGAGGGAAAATATGGATTTTAAACTTCAAGCTCCGTTTCAACCCATGGGTGATCAACCGCAAGCAATTGAAAAACTCATTCAGGGAATTGAAAATGGAGAACAGCACCAGGTTCTCCTGGGAGCTACAGCTACAGGAAAAACCTATACCATCGCAAATGTGATTGAAAGGATGCAGATGCCGGCATTGGTGATGGCTCACAATAAAACCCTGGCAGCTCAGCTTTATGCGGAATTTAAATCATTCTTTCCCGAAAACGCGGTGGAATATTTTGTCAGTTATTACGATTATTACCAGCCGGAAGCATACGTCCCTCATCATGATCTTTTTATTGAAAAAGAGACCGACGTTAACGAGGATATCGAACGATTAAGGTTAGCTGCGACTACTGCCTTAATGTCCCGAAAAGACGTCATCATCGTTGCCTCTGTTTCCTGTATTTATGGTCTTGGCAACCCTGCCGCTTACGGAAGTGTTGTCATTGAATTATCTGTGGGAAATATCTACCGGCGGAATGCTCTACTGAGGCAGTTGATCGAGGGGCAATATACCAGAAATGATATTGATCTCCGGCCGGGATCCTTCCGGGTTCGAGGCGATACTCTTGAAGTTGCCCCAGCTTATGATGATCAATATGTTTACAGAATCTCTTTTTTTGGAGATGAGGTTGAACGAATAACCCAGATCCACCGGGTCACCGCTGAGATCCTGGACGAGATTCAGGAAGTAAAAATCTTCCCTGCCAAACATTTCATCACAGAAGAAGAAAAACTTCGCCAGGCAATCGTGGATATTGAAAATGAGCTGGATGAGCAGATCATTTATTTTAATAAACATGGAAAACTCCTGGAAGCACAACGTATTGAGCAGCGCAGCAAATATGATTTAGAGATGCTGCGGGAAATCGGTTATTGCTCAGGAATCGAAAACTATTCCCGCCACCTGGATCAGCGCCCACCTCAATCTGCTCCCTGGACAATGATGGATTATCTTCCCCAGGATTATCTCCTGATCCTGGATGAATCCCACATGACCGTCCCTCAAATACGGGGTATGTTTAATGGTGATCGATCCCGGAAATCAACACTGGTCGAATATGGTTTCCGATTACCGTCAGCACTGGATAACCGACCGCTCCAGTTTGAGGAATTCGAAAAGAAAATGGGGCATACCATTTATAC
>JAZFRV010000073.1:0-4975 GCA_036445875.1 Anaerolineales bacterium | reverse complement strand
TGATAAACCATACGTTCAATTCCAATGCTGCGCCATTCCATGGCTCGGGCAATGATGTCCCGGATCCCGGTCAATTCGATGAACATTTCTTTTCCGGGGCGGGAATTGGCTTCCTGCAAGGCTAGTTTAATAGTATCTAAGGGAGCGGCTCCTAAAACAGTCATCCAGTCCGCTCCGGCGTCGAAAGCCATTTTGGCCTCACCACCTCCCACATCTGGAGATTTGATATCTGCCAGGATCAGATTGTCGGGGCATAACTCACGGATGGTCTTCACTGCCAACATCCCGCCACCTTTGGTAAGTGGAGTTCCAATCTCCAAAATATCCACCTCTTTGTGGACAATCTGGGCCATTGCCAGTGCAGGAGCCAGATCAAAATAATCTAACGCCAATTGAAGTTGAGGTACATTTGTCATAGAGTTATTTACTCCTTTATTTCTTGTGTTGCCTGGTATTTACTCCAACCCTCTTTCATTTGGGCCCTAATGAATATTCCTGCTTCTGTGACCAGTTCCACGGCATTAGGAAATTCTTCTGTCCAGAGCTCGAGCACGACTGGGGCTTGAAATCCAATTTCTGCTAATTTCTCAAATGCATCCACAAAAGGTACTTTCCCTTCGCCAGGAGAGACATATCGAAGCTGACCGGGTAGTGTATCTTTTACATGAAGGGCAGCGATATGCCCCTTAACTTCCTCCAACTGGGAAACTAGATCCACTCCTGCAAAAATTAAATTTCCCAAATCGGTATAGGTCTGAAACCAGGGAGAATTGAAGTAATGGACATATTTCATGACCCTGGATAGTGTGTTAATCTGGATATCCCAATTTTCCAGGGCTAACATCACCCCTGAACCACTAGCCCATTCAAATCCTTTTCCAAGATTGGTTAAGAACCATTCCTGAGAATCCCGGTCGCTTTCTTCGTAGTAATTATCCGCGCCACCAACCAGAATAGTGCTTATACCTAATTCAACAGCCAGGTCTACTGCCTTTTTAAAAACATCTAAGGCCTTTATCCTGATTTCAGCAGATTTGCTGCCCAGGGGAAATCGCCGGTGAGTACTGAGACTCATAGATTGGATCCGGACTCCAGTCTCATCCACCAGGCTTGTTATTTCCTTTTTTTTCTCGTTGGTCCACTCCAAGCGGGCAATACGCTCATCGGTATCATCTATGGATATTTCTAGGAAATCAAATCCTGTTTTTGTGGTGAGCTCCAAACGTTCTTTCCAAGACAAGGTCTTCGGCAGAGCCTTTTCATACAGGCCTACCGGTATGGAATTCAGAATGCTGGTCCAGGTACTTGTTATCATATATAATCACATATGTGATTATTGTATTCACATATGTGATTATTATACGGGGTATACACCCTTTTGTCAAGTTCTTTTTAGAATCTCGAACAGGTCTGTTTGGGGAGTTTTTTTCAAATATGCCTTGGATATGAGTAGGTTTTCAATATAAAAACGGGAATCTTGGATTGCTATGGTTTATGCATCCAATATCTTATTATTCGCCATGATTGGGAAATATATCGTTTATTCATTCCAAGCTAAAAGAGGAATCCATAAAAGCAATAACGGTTGCTCAAGTTGGCATTCCAAGAACAAGATACTCTTTATATGGACTACTTTTGGATCCTTCGCTGCGGCTCTCCTGAGCGGATGGAGTGCAGGCGAAGGGTCCAGGATGGCAAACAAGGATTGTCTTCTTGTTATTCAGCCAGGGTAAGCCTGATGAAACGATCTTCAGGGAGATTTTTAACTTTTCTAAATCACGGGGGGCAAGGTGTTATCTGCCTAACGGATACCGACCAAATTCTTTCACAGCCTGGCACATGGCAACCAGATTCTCCGGGGGCACATCAGGCTGCACATTATGGACTGGTCCCAGGATCAATCCCCCGCCCGGGCCCAAATTTTTGATTATATGAATTGTTTCTTTTTTTACTTCCTCGGGCGTGCCAAAAGGAAGGGTTCGCTGGGTATCAATAGACCCATGAAATACCAGCCTGTCGCCAAAATCTCTCTTTAAATTATTCACATCCATCCCCACTGCGCTGGTCTGAATCGGATCCAACACATCAACGCCGTCTTCGATCAGATCCGGAATATAAGTCCGGATCGCCCCGTCAGAATGCAGCATCAGTTTGACATGATCCGCTCCATACCGATCCAGGGATTGACGGGCAGCGTTTAATCGCCGGTGTAATATCGGCCGAATAATCTCCTGCCAGACTTTCTGTGAGAACATTGGGCGGTCCTGCATACCCAGATCCTCCCCGCTGGCTTTGAATATACTCAAATACTTTCCAGCAGCCTTGATTCCCGCTTCGTCGAGTGTTATCTGAATGTCTGCAATCCGGTTCATCAGTCTACTGGAAAATTCTGGGTATGAAATCAAATCCACCATCCACTGCTCATAACCTCTCAAAAAGATGGCCTGCTCCATGATCGTACCCCCGAAACGTCCAATCAGGGCTAAGTTCGTTTGGTTGTAAAGGTCTTTTGCCCTCTCCTCTAATCCGGTCGTAAATCCCCGGTCGTTTGGATCGGGCCAGGGATAGGTTTCCAGGTTGATCTGATCAGGATCCAATTCTTCAAAAGGCGAATATGTGACTTCTAAAAGAAACGCACCCTCTCCCAACTCCACCCGTTTCCGTCCAACTCCCCAAGGATCGAATTGGGTGCCATCTTGTGCCGGGGGCGGTGTGTGATTTTTTTCCGGGCTTCCCAGTTTAATAGAGATAGTATCAAAACCAAGGGTTTTTATCAGATCAAGACCCGGGTTCACCTCACCAAACCGGTTCGGACGCAGCTCTAGATTCGGCGGCAGGCCAAGGTACTTTCTTAACTTGAGATAGGGGATCTCAGTGATAGTCATGCTCAGCGGGACCCGGTCAGGTTCCTGATGGTTCAGGGCGGCTTCAACCCGTCTGCGGGAAGTCCATCGAGTTTTCAGTTGTCTTCCTCCGAATGCTGCTGCCCGTGCATTGAATTAAGTATCAGATCCAGGAAAACTTGGTCATCACTTGGTTGTTTATCAAATTAGACAGTATCCTTCTTTCGTTCTTCCATTTCTTTCTGCAGCATTTTCCGGGTGCTGGGCATCATTTTCTGGATCTTTTCCCCCTGAAGCGCCCGCAGTGTTTTATCTGCCAGGTCTTTTTCGTCAAAATACAGTTTTAGATTTTCTATGGTATTTCGCCTGGGTGCTAGATCCCCAATTCTAGCGATAAACGGAAGAGGAGATTGCTCTACAGCTTTTTCCCAGGGTACGCCGATTATCTTGCGGATCTTTTTATTGGATTTTTTACGATTGAGCTCATCGGAGGTGTGGGCTCCTTTTGCCATTTCCGCTATCAGGAACCGGTAAATTCTAACCAGATTCTGCCAGGCAGCAAACATAAAAAGCCCATAGATCAAAATAATAATATTGATCCAAAACGCATTGGCTTCATAATAATATAATATTTGCCGACCGAAATCTCCCAAGATGTATTCTACAAATGAACGGACCATACTAAATCTCCTTCTGGAGCAAAGAAAAGGGGTGTGTAATTATATGATATTACACACCCCGGTTCTGTCAAATAGATTTTATTGGTTTTGATTACTCGCCATACTCGCCACGTGCGCCAGCAAGTTTGTCCCAGGCATTTTCGTTCTGTTTGTAGAAGTAGAACAGAGCGCCAGTGACCACAGCAAATAGGCCAATGCCGATCCAGCCCAGGTATTTACCCAGGAGCAGGAAGGCAAGTGGTGACCACACAAATCCGTCAGCGATGCTGGAAATCATAACAGCATTTTCGGGGATGGCAAAACCAGCTCCGCCGGCGACCGCAGTAATGGTCGGGGCTAAAGCATTGGAGAAGTAGAAACCAAAGATCAAAAGAATGGTTCCAACAAAGACCATCCGGACGATGTTGCCCTTGGCCATCGGTGCGATTTGCGCACACAGGAAGGGCAGAACTGCCAGATCGGCAAAGAGCAGCATACGGTTGCCAGGCAGAATGATGGAGAGCAGGATCGCAATCGGGACCAGGAGCAGACCGGTGGAAATCGCGGAAGGATGACCAACCAGAACTGCGGAGTCCAGACCAATGTAGACTTCGCGGTCAGAAGTGCGCTTGGACATAAAGTCACGGGCAGCTTCGGAAACCGGGATCAGTCCTTCCATCAGGATGCGGACCATGCGGGGCAGCAAAACCATAACGGCGGCAAGGTTAAAACCAAGCACGATGATTTTCCCGAGTGTGGGAACAAAAGCGCCTGCGAATTCACTGAAGTAGGCGATCAATCCCAGGACCAATCCAATCACCAGGCCCATCACCATCGGATCACCAAAGGTTGAGCCAAGGCTCTTTTCGATTCCGTCCGGATCTGCGTCAACATCGCGGAGCCAAGGAATGCGGTCGAACAGCCAGTTGAAGGGCAGAGCCAGGGGAACCATCGGGGCAGTCATGCCATGAGGAATGGAGATGCCGGGTAGATCATAAAATTCCTGAATGCCTTTGGCAGTCCAATCGCCCAGGAAGAGCATAAAGGCAGCAGCTACAGCGGCGGCGGCCAGACCCATGGGCAGACTTCCGGAAGCAGCGGTTACCAGGGAACCAATCAGGGCATAGTGCCAGAAATTCCAGATATCCACGTTAAGGGTTTTGGTAATACCCGGAATCAGAAGGGCAAAATTCACGATCAGTCCGACGGGAATTACCCACAAGCCAACGTTAGTGGCAAAGGCAACTGCGGCAGCAGCCGGCCAGCCAACATCAACGATGTCGCGGGAAATACCAGCATTGGTGACTAACGCCTGGGATACACCAGAAAGTGCGCCCCACATCAACCCGACTACCAGGTTAATACCAATGAATGCAACACCGATGGTCACAGCAGCTCGGAAAGCTCGTCCTGCTTTCGCGCCCAATACAAGGGCGAAAATAAAAATGAAGACGGGCAGAAGCACTGTGGCAC
>JAZFRV010000072.1:0-6496 GCA_036445875.1 Anaerolineales bacterium | reverse complement strand
ATTTGATCGCCTGTTGCTAATTTATGATCCAAGGAAACTAACCGGCTATTTACTTTTGCTCCTCTGCATCGATGGCCTACCTCGGTATGAATGTTATATGCAAAATCTATTGGTGTTGCACCAAAGGGAAGATCTATAATATCTCCCCTGGGAGTAAAAGCGTAAACTCGATCACCAAAAACCTCACTTTTCAATTCATCCACAAATTCCTGGGCGGATTCAACATCCTTTTGCCACTCCAGCATTTGTCTTAAATACGCCACGCGTTGTTCAAAATCTTTATCCCTTTTTTGGCCTTCTTTATACCGCCAATGAGCAGCGATTCCATACTCAGCCCTGCTATGCATCTCGGGTGTCCGGATCTGTACTTCCAGAGTTTCTCCATCTTCATAGATAACTGCGGTATGAATTGATTGATACAAGCTAGGTTTAGGAGCAGCGATATAGTCATCAAATTCACCCGGTAGCGGTCGCCAATGTAAATGGGTTATTCCAACGGCTGCATAACATTCTTCTTCAGATGGAACTACAATCCTCACTCCTCGAATATCAGAGAGTTCGCCAAATGGTATGTTCTTTCTTTTCATTTTCCGGTAGATTGAGTAGATATGTTTAGGTCGCCCGGTTACCTCAGCATGCATTCCTGCTTTTGACATAACTTTTGTAATCTGATTAGTGATCTTTTTCATCTTTCGTTCTCTTTCGGAACGTCTTTCATCTAATTTTTTGGCGATATCATGGTATATATCCGGCTCCAAATACCTGAATGATAGATCTTCAAGATCCCATTTCATTTGCCAGATACCAATCCTGCTTGCCAAAGGGGCAAATAAATCCATCGTTTCCTGAGCAATTCTTATTTGTTTTTCTTCAGGAAGGTATTTCAGGGTCCGCATATTGTGCAGCCGATCAGCTAATTTTATTAACACGACCCTCGGATCTTCAGCCATTGCCAAGAATGTTTTTCGCAAATTTTCAGAGGCCAACTCAGTTCGCCAAAGACCCGGATCGCTAACTTCCTCAGAACTCCTTTTCCTTTTATTTTTTCCGCTTATTCGTTTTTTATCAAGAGGTTTTGATACTCTCGGAAGGGAACCCAATTTAGTTACTGCCTGAACCAGATTGTAGATCTCATTTCCAAAATCTTGTTTAAGTTCTTTGAAATCAATGCCAGTATCTTCCACGGTATCGTGCAAGAGCCCAGCAGCAACTACTAGCGGGGGCACTTGCATTTCAGCCAGTATTGAGGCAACAGCTTTGCAGTGATTGATGTACGGATCGCCAGAAGCTCTCTTTTGGTCCTTATGAGCCCCCTCAGCTACTTCAAGGGCTCTCTGCAAGAGTTCTTTATCAATCTGGGAATATTTATCCGATAAATTCGCGATATACTTTGAAATCTTCATTATCAACTTTTCAGAAAATCACCCATTAATATTTGGTTCCTTTTCTCCGAATGGTTTTCCAATTATACCTTTAACCCCCTGAGGAATTCCAAGAAATGCCCACGCATTGACGCAATCGTACCCTTAAGTTAAACTAGGTTTGTTATCCGATTCAGGAGATTTTATGTCAAGTTCCCCCTCGTCTGATCTTATTGCGGCTGTTACCGGAGCAACTGGCGCCATTGGAAAAGCTATCGCCATGCAGCTGGCTGCAGAAGACATCCATGTAGTCTTGATCACTCGCAATCCAGCAAAAAGCAACGCAGCAGTAGAAGATATTATCAAAACAACCGGGAACAAGAATGTCAGATTTGAACTGACAGATCTTTCGAGACAGGCATCGATCGCTTCTCTTGCAGCTTCCTGGGATGGCCCGCTTCATATCCTGGTCAATAATGCTGCTATCTCTCCCCTCGCACGAATTGAAACTGGGGAAGGGATTGAATTACAATTTGCCACGAATGTTTTGGGGTATTTTTGGATGACTCAAAACTTTTCACCGATATTAGCAAAATCATCTCCATCCAGGATCGTTAATGTATCAAGCTATTGGGCAGGTGGTTTAGATTTTTCAGACCTTGAATTTAAGATAAGGAAATATCACAATCACGATGCTTACCGCCAATCAAAACAAGCCAATCGAATGTTAACTGCTGTTTTTGCCACTATCCTGGAATCAAAGAATATAACGGTTAATGCCTGCCACCCCGGGGATGTAAATTCTGTTTTAAGCAACAGTCTCGGTTTTGGTGGAAACCAAACTCCTGAATCTGGCGCTAAAAATCCAACCTGGCTCGCTCTATCTTCAGGTGTTCAATATATCACAGGGAAGTATTTTGAGAATCAAAAAGAAATGACTTGCCCCTTTGGTAGTGATTTGGTGAGTTCTCAACGGCTTTTTGAAATTTGCCAATCTTATAATTAACCTAATTTAGGTTTTATCATTCTTCAACGGAGCACAAACCTTCAAATATGTCTTTTGTCTTAATTATCCTCTCTAAATTAAGAACCGATATCCGGACGAAATCCATACTTTTATTTATACTACCATTATTGTTTATTAGTGCATGTGATCTAAATCCAGGCAAACCAGAGTCTCCAAATCCATCTATCACATTTACGGTAGCCCCAGACGAAATCCCTGATACTGAACGTTCAGCTACCCCAACGCCGGTCTTATCAACAATACCTTTGACTATTTGGGTAGATCCTCGTTATCCATCAACGATTCACACAATTTTTAATTCCTTATCCAATTTTGAAGTTGTTCTGAACCGGCAAGATAGTACTCTTACAACCTCCGTATTAAGCGGGACCCCTGCAGGATCGTGGACTTACTTACTTGTCACTCCTTTCCCGTCGCTCCGGGAAGACATATCCGTCACAGACTTTCTCAATTTCTGGCAAAATGGAAACACATCATCCATTCCAGACTCACAAATCTCTCTGAGTGAAGATACAAAAAATGCTCTCACATTACTGTTGGGAGACCCCAGCCGAGATGGATTAAGGATCATAGAAGCCAACACGATTCTTCCTTCTCTCCTACCAGACACAGATTCGCTCGCAATTATCCCCTTTGATTTAATCAATCCCAACTGGAAAATTCTCTCGATTGGCGACCAGAATCCACTAGATCCCGATTTTGACCGAGATCAATATCTTCTGACATTACCAATATTCATATCCTCACTATCAGACTCTCTTGGATCAATTACTTTAATAAATCCGATTGAAAATTTCAACCCCGATAAATTAACTACTATTGCATTAACCGGAGTTACCTCCTTGGTGCGCGATACTGCATCCATCATGGAGGAAAAGGGTTTGCTGTATCCAGCAGAAGATATCTACTCGCTTTTAGAATCAGCAGACATCACTCACATCAGCAATGAAGTGCCATTTGCCGAAGATTGCCCCTCCCCGGATTCTGATCAGGGATCGCTTTACTTCTGCAGCAAAGATGAATATATTGAACTGCTTGAAACCGTAGGAACGGATATTGTTGAACTTAGCGGTGATCATTTTGGTGATTGGGGACCAGAAGCGATGCTTCATACCCTCGATCTTTACCACGACCGAAATTGGTTAACCTATGGTGGGGGAGCAACTCTACTTGAGGGTTTGCAACCCGCATATCTTGTCCATAATGGAAATCGATTTGCATTTATTGGTTGCAATGCAAAAGGCCAAGACAAATATGCCTCGGCAAGCGAAACCAATCCCGGTGCTTCGAGATGTGATTTTGATTGGATGCTGCCTGAAATCACCTCTTTATCTGATCAAGGCTTCCTGGTAATCGCAACCATGCAGCATGAAGAAATTGACAGTTTCTCCCCTGTAGCATGGCAGAATTACGACTTCCGTAATTTGGCTAATGCGGGTGCAGTTATTGTCAGCGGCAGCCAGGCTCATCATCCCCAAGCAGTTGAAATCTTTGGATCTTCCTTTATCCACTACGGATTAGGAAATCTCTTCTTTGATCAGTGGTACCTCGCCCAGTATAATCCAGAAGCACATATTAACAAGGATAAATCCTTTATTGATCTTCATCACTTTTACGCAGGATCTTATATAAATACCCAATTAATCACTCTTCAGTTTGTTGACAATGCCAAGCCAAGATTCATGACCCCCGATGAACGCGAAATATTTCTCTCTGAGGTTTTCCAAGTCTCAGTTTGGGATTGACAAATAAAATAGACGAAGGTATTGTTCTGTTACATTAATTACCAGGCAAAATTTTTATGGCGCTTATCTTTAATAAATCTAAATCGCGATCCATTCCAGTCCTCTTAGTAATTTTTCTTTCAGTTCTTTTTTTCTTAGCTGGTTGCGCAGGATCTTCTGAATCTGCTTTGCTGCTCGACAGTGAAAGAACAAGCGAATTATCAGATTCCATAATTCCTACCGAAAATGCAGATGATGCAAATATTATCCTGACTATTGAAATAACAATTGGCTTATTGTTATTAGCCTCCCTGGTTGGAATAGTCACAGAGCGCTTACGCGTTCCTTACACAACTGGTTTGGTGTTGATCGGGTTAGTTTTAGCATTCGGTGGGCGGCAGGACATCAATGTCAGTCCCCAGTTAATCCTGGGACTGCTGGTTCCCCCTCTTATTTACGAAGCTGCTTTCCAGGTCAAAGCTCGTGAGCTTTTCCGAGACCTTGCGCCAATTATAAGCCTGGCAATTCCCGGTGTTCTTTTAACCACATTCCTGGTTGGGGGAGTTTTATATTTTGGAACTGATTTTTCTCTCATCACGGCTTTACTTTTTGGCTCTCTCATCGCTGCAACTGATCCAGTTGCTGTTGTTGCTTTGTTTCGGTCACTTGGTGTTCCAAAACGACTTCAGCTTTTGATTGAAGGAGAGAGTCTATTTAACGATGGCACTGCAATTGTTATCTTTAACTTGATGGTTACTATTGCAGTAACAGGTTATTTCAATTTAGCAGACAGCGTTATTGACTTTATGCTTGTTGCCGGTGGAGGTTTGGTTATAGGTTTCGTTTTAGGCTTATTGATATCATTGGCAATAAGCACGATTGACAACCCATTGATTGAAACCACCCTCACAAGTGTTCTTGCCTTCGGTTCTTATATTATTGCCGAACAATTCCATGTCAGCGGTGTATTAGCCGTTGTAGCAGCAGGAATTGTCAGCGGTAATCTCGGACCCCAGCGCATGGCCCCTACAACCCGTATACTCGTCTATAATTTTTGGGAATATGCGGCTTTCCTGGCAAATTCGTTCATCTTTTTACTAATCGGACTTCAAATTGATCTGAATATTATACTCACAGACTGGAACGCGATCCTCTGGGCTATCCTAGCAGTTTTGGTTGCCCGGGCAGCCTCAATATATGGATTGTCCTGGATAGGATCTGGAGTTCCAATGCGGTTCAAACACGTTCTGTACTGGGGTGGACTGAGAGGAGCAATTTCCCTGGCGCTCGCGCTTAGTTTACCCGCAAGCCTTGGAGATCAACGAGCAGTTATTCAATCAATGGCCTTTGGTGTAGTGTTGTTTACTTTACTGGTTCAGGGTTCAACAATGAAGCCGCTAATCAATCGCATGGGTCTGATTGAAAAAAGTAAAGCCCAAACTGAATACGAAAGCCTCAATGCCAGGGCTGTTATGGCAAGAACTGCCTACAATCAATTAGAGTCAATGTATAACGATGGCATACTATCCCGCCATGTATGGAGCGTTCTCTCACCGCCGATAGAAAATCATGCCGACTCGTTGTTAGACGCGGCGGCCAAGACAATGAGTTCTCACCCAGATGTTGAAATCAGAGAATTGGAATCTGCCATCCAGGAAGCGCTAAAAAGCGAAAGAGCAACTCTTCGAACTTTGTTAAGGGATGGCAATATTTCAGAAGAAACATTCACAGAGCTTGTTCATGAAGTTGATTCCGCATTAACTGAAAATCAGACGGATTTGATTCAATTGCTGCGTTTACGGACTATCCGCAATATTCAACATTTGATAACAATTGTCATTCAGGAAAGAGATTTAGAAAAAATCTCTTCTCTGCTCCATCCATACGAGTATCCCATAACGCATATTGCCAGCACAGGGGGATTCCTGGGTCAAAAAAATGCTACCTTGATGATCGGAGTTCCAGCTAATAAACTAGGAGAAATTAAAGCATTGATCGAAAACGCTAGCGAAGGCCGCGCTAAAGTACTCTCCGATGATCATTCGGATAAACCAGAAATCACCCATGGCGGAGCAACTATTTTCACGCTAGACGTTGAGCGCTACGAGGAATTATAATCATGAAAATGATACTCGCGATAATGCCCACAAATCTCAGCGATCAAATATCAAAAACTCTGCTAGGTTCCGAGTACCGAGTAACAAAATTTGCATCTACTGCAGGTTTCTTCGCGGACAAAACAACTACTTTAATGATTGGTGCAGATGACGACAGGGTTGATAATTGCCTGAATTTAATCCGCGAGAAAATTCCAATATCAGAAGAAACCAATTCTGATCTACCGAGAGTCACTATATATGTGCTTAATTTAAAAGATTTTGATA
>JAZFRV010000071.1:0-10394 GCA_036445875.1 Anaerolineales bacterium | reverse complement strand
AGAGCAGAATGCAAGACGGCTCCAGAAAGGTTGTCAGTATTACTGAGGTCGTTGGTATGGAAGGTGATGTGATAACCATGCAGGATATATTCCGATTTGAACAGACTGCAATTGAAGATGGAAAAGTTTTAGGGGAATTGATTCCTACAGGACTTAGACCAAAATATATGGATAAGATTGAAGCATATGGCATCCACCTACCACCATCGATCTTTTCTATTAAACGGGGATAATTAAGAATTACCAGATCTGCTATTGGGGCTGATCTCCATGACAATAATACTCATAATCGGCGGCGGATTATCAGCAGTTTTACTTGTTATCGGTATTGTAATAACAGTCCGAGATGAGCAATCTGTACTTGATGATCGCTTTTCTCATTATGTTGAGGAAGAATTTGAAGACGCAGTGGCCCTAGCTGAATCGCAAAAAACTACAGCTCTTTCTGAGTGGTTAGATAACAAACTTGAAGGATCAAAATTCGGAGATAGAATAGCGACTAATCTGGCGCAAGCAGACTTAAAATTAAGACCTGCTGAATATGTTGCCGCCATGGTTATCGCCTCCTTTTTGTTGGGATTTTTTGCTTGGGCTGTGGGCGGGCAGGATATTATTTCTGCCTTGATTGGCGCAATTCTGGGAGGAATGGCACCAAGATTCTATATGAAAAGACTGCAAGATAAACGTTTGGTAACTTTTGGAAATCAGCTACCTGATATGTTAAATCTGGTCGTAAATGGATTAAGATCTGGTTATTCTACAATGCAGGCGTTGGAAGCTGTTAGTAAGGAGTTGCCTCCACCTCTATCAGATGAATTCAACAGGGTTGTTAAAGAGATGCAGTTGGGAATCTCTATGGGGGACTCTTTAAATAATCTACATCGGAGAATTCCCAGTGATGACCTTGATTTGATTATCACAGCAATCAATGTCCAGCGTGAGGTGGGTGGTAACCTGGCTGAAATCCTTGACACGATCTCCTACACAATTCGGGAGCGAATTAAGATAAAGGGAGAAATCAAGGTACTTGTATCTCAGGTGATTTATTCTGGAAGATTCCTGGCAATGCTCCCATTAATTTTGATGGGATTATTATGGTTTGCGAATAAAGAATATTTGATGACATTTTTCTCCCCGGGCAACTTACTTTGTGGTGGAATAATGCTGGGAATAGCAGGCTTGATGGTATTAGCTGGTTATCTCACCATGAATAAATTGGCGGATATCGAGGTCTAATCGACCTGGAGGATAAACATGAATATTTTTATTTGGATTTTTATAGGAATTATTGTTGTGCTTGCCGTAGCCCTGATTGTAGTTGGTATGAGGAACCGCCAAGATCAAACTCCCCTTGATGATCGGTTAGCTGAATATATATCCAGGGGAGAAGAGATATCTCTTGAAGAAATTGAATTATCTCAACCAATTACTGAGCGAGTAATCGTACCGATTGTGCAAAAGATTGGTGAGTTGACGGAAAGATTCACTCCCCAAAACGCAATTGAGGAGGCAGAAAGGAAATTAGAGTTAGCCGGAAATCCCCCAGGGATTGACCCGACAATATTTTGGGCTGCGAGGTTTATTGCAGCTATTGGGGTTGGAGGACTCTTGCTTTTTGTATTTTCTATGGGCTCTATAGATTGGACCTGGGGAAGGAAATTACTCCTAATAGGAATTTTTTCAGTTATTGGATTTTTTATGCCTCAACTCCTCCTTCAAAGCAAAATTAATAGCAGACAGGATATGATCAGAAAATCGATGCCTGATGCTTTAGACCTGTTAACGATATGCGTCCAGGCTGGATTGGGATTTGATGCTGCGATGTCCAGGGTGGCAGAGAAATGGGAAGATGCTCTTGCTGATGAATTCAACCGATGCCTGAGAGAAATTCAACTTGGAAATGTCAGAAGAGTTGCATTAAGGAATATGGCAGACCGGATAGGTATTACGGAAATGACAAGTTTTGTTGCGGCGATTATTCAAAGTGAGCAGCTTGGTGTGAGTATGGCAAAGGTTCTTAGAATTCAATCTGATCAAATGCGAACCAGACGAAGGCAAATGGCAGAAGAAAAAGCCCAGCAAGCGCCGGTTAAGATGCTTTTCCCGATGGCGTTGTTGATTTTCCCATCAATTATGATTATTCTTCTAGGACCAGCCGGCCTGCAGTTGAAAGATTCTGCATTAGCGGGAATGTTTGGATAAAAATCAAATAAGGACCAGATAGCTCGAGACGTACGGCAGCCAATTAATCCGGGAGGATTAAGCATGAAGTCTCGATTATATACTTTGGGGTGGAAAACATTGGACCTGATTTTTCCACCTCGGTGTGCTGGATGCGATCAGTGGGGAGAGAGATATTGCGCATCTTGTCAAGAACAAACAAAATTCATTTCTTCTCCTATATGCCAGATCTGTGGTGAACCCATCTCGGGTGGAGAACGCACGACTTGTAGGCGATGTAGAACATCAAACACGTTTTATTCTGCGATCAGGTCATGGGCATATTTTGAAGGACCTCTCCAAAAAGCGATTCATAAACTTAAGTATAAAAGAGATCTAGGATTAAGTGAAATCCTGGCTCAGCCAATGATTCAATTGCTTGCTGAGCAAAAATGGAAAATTGATTTAATCACTGCTATTCCACTTGATGAAAACAAACAGAGAGAACGAGGATTCAATCAATCTTTATATTTAGCTCGTTCTATAGCCTGGAGTAATCGGGTTATGATTAAACCATCCGCTATTAGACGAGTAAAAATTACCAGATCACAAGTAGGGCTTTCACTAGAAGAGAGAAAAAAGAACGTAGCTGATGTTTTCAGTGCAGAGCAAGAACTTGTATATGGAAAATCAATTCTTGTCGTCGATGACGTGGTTACAACAGGTTCGACTATAAATTCGTGTGCTGGCGAGTTATCAAAAGCTGGAGCATTACATATTTATGGCCTTACGCTTGCGAGATCTATGCGACTCTGATGCCTATTAGTGTTAAAATGATTAAAGGGAGGAGTATATGTCACTTGAAGTTAATATTTTTAGCCGTAATTTAGAAGTTCATGACCATTTATCTGATCAAATTAACAGAAAAGTTTCTGGATTGGATCGCTATCTTGATGATATCGTAGAAGCCCGAGTGGACCTAGCTTCTACCAATGCAAGAAGCGCTGAGGAGAGAGAAGTCGTCCAAATAACAGTCCAGGGAAAGGGTTTCATATTAAGGGCAGAAGAGCGTTCATCGGAAATTGTAGTTGCCTTGAACATGGCGGTGGAAACAATACAGCGGAGAATTAAACGGTATAAGGGAAAGAGAAATCAGCGCTGGAAACAGGGAATAGCAATCCAAGAAGAGATAATCGATGATACCGAGGAACTGGATAAACCTGTAATTGCCAGGATCAAGAAATTTTTATTGCGCCCTATGGATCAATGGGAGGCAATTGAACAGATGGAATTACTGGGACACAATAATTTTTTTGTATTTTATAATGCTCAAACCGAGACAATAAACGTACTCTACAAGCGCTATGACGGAAATTTTGGTTTGATCCAACCGGAAATCGGATAAATAATCAAGCCTTATTACAAATCAGCGAAGGGTTATTCCTTCGCTTTTTTAACTTTTTGAACTAATTGATAATCGCAAGCATCTAGCGGGTCTTGACGATTGCAAATGTCTGGTCTAGACTAGATAATAATATTCAAAATTCATAAAGACGAGGTATATAAGATGCACAAAGATAAAGAAATTCTAGATAGAATCGCAGGTCTATTTACGGATGAAATTGATCAAGAAAAAATCGTAATTGCTGTCAGAGCGATATTGGAATCTATCGGGGAGGATACTGAACGCGAGGGACTCTTGGGGACACCTGAGCGGGTTGCCAAGGCATATCAAGAGCTTCTCAATGGATACAGGACGGATCCAATAGATTTGCTGAATGAAGCCATTTTTGAAGTTTCTTATGATGAAATGGTAATCGTCCGTGATATTGAGTTTTATAGTATGTGTGAACATCATATGCTTCCATTTTTAGGTAGAACGCATGTAGCGTATCTTCCAAAAGGCAAAGTTATTGGGCTATCAAAAATACCAAGAATTGTTGATATGTTCGCCCGAAGACTCCAGGTGCAGGAGAGGATGACAAAGCAGATAGCAGACCTCGTCGATGAATTACTTCACCCCAAGGGTGTTGCAGTTGTTGTTGAGGGTTTGCACTTATGCTCAGTCATGCGGGGCGTCAAGAAACACGATGCCAGGATGACGACATCATCTATGTCTGGTGCATTTCGTTCAAATTTGCCAACAAGGCAGGAATTCCTGGATAACATATCCAGGGGAGCAAAACCGCTGCATTTTTAGAATAATTACTCTTTAGCTTTTCTGGAAGTCTTTAAGAAGATCAACTTTTCTAATTATTTTTTCACCGGAAATTAGCCGTTTAGATACCTGGAGGAGTGTTTCACCTGTTTGGAGATTAATGCAATCCGGATAGATTTCTGCAGCCGGGACAGCAACATGCGGCCGGGACCAGAGATCTTCATCGAGGCAATTTCCGTTATACATTAAGATATCCAAGTCAATCGTTCTGTCTGCATTTTTATCTGTTGTGCGAACTCTTCCTAATTCCTTCTCAATCTTGGTTAGGACAATTGATTTTAACTGTTCCTGGGTCATGAGACTTTTAACAAGAACCGCTGAATTTAGGTAATCGGGACCTTCACTACCTACAGCGGGTGTTTGCCAGATTGATGCTACTTGCAGGACTGAAACCAGTGCGGATAATAATTGCAAAGCTTTAGGGATGTTTATTTCCGGATCAAGATTGCTGCCAATTCCAATTAATATCAGTTCAGGTTGTTTGTTATTTTGACCGCTCAATTTCCACTCCAACAGATTCCGCAAATCGTACTGCGCCTGGTTTTTCTACCCTGACAATAACCTTTTTTACACCGTCGACTTCAAGGCAGTTCGAAGCGATATCAGTTGCAAGGGCTTCTACAGTTAGCCTCTGGCAGTTTTCTGCCAGCGATTGAGCTTGTTTTGCGACAGTTTTATAATTTATGCTATCTTCGATATTATCAGAGTCACCAGCTTTTACCAAATCTCCAAAAAGGGAAATATTTATAAGGATTTCCTGAGGTTTTGCCCGTTCCCAGTCATAAATTCCAATCACTCCTCGCGCTACCAAATTTTTAATGATTACTTTATCCATTTAAAACTCCTCAGTAGACATTAAGTTGATCAAGATCCAGAGTCAGGTTAGATGTCTGCCGCCGTCCAGATGAATAATCTCACCGGTTATGTAGGAAGGTCCCGTTAATAGGTACAGCAGGGTCTCTTCAACTTCAATTAAATCTGCCCATCTTGGTATTGGTAGAGCTGAAATAATATTATCAGAACCGCTGCTATCGTTGGGAGGTAGAACAGCACCTAGGGCAATTCCGTTTACTGTGATATTTGGGGCTAAGGCAATTGCCAGAGATTTTGTTAATGCCGCCAGGCCTGCTTTGCTGATCGTGTACGGGAAATGGTCAGGACCAGGTCTAAGCGCTCTCCAATCAAGTAAATTAATGATCCTTCCCTTTTGGTCTCCAATGAGGCTTCGACCAAACTTTTGACTTAATAGAAATGGGGCTGTGAGATTTATAGCCAGGTGCTTGTTCCAGTCATCAATTTTAGTTTCAGACCAGGATAGGTCAGAAAAGATGGAAGCATTGTTTATTAAAACATCAATTTTATTTCGGGAAAAGGCGCTATCGATAAACCTTGAAGTAGACTCAGGGTCTGAAAAATCTGCCTGGAGGATCTGGGCTTTCTGGCTGAGTTCCAAAATTTCTTGTTTGGTTTTCTCAGCTGCCTCAGGGGAGTTATTGTGATGAATAATAAGATCTCCGCCGGCTTTTGCTACTGCGATTGCTAATGTACGACCGATGCGGCGGGCTGACCCAGTGATCAAGATGGTTTTTCCTTTAAGGAGCATGAATTACCTCCTTCCCAGCGGGAAATATCTGATTTCTCAATATATATAAACTGATCGCCAAGATCGCCCAAGCGATTACCTGGCTGAGCCTAATTCCGCTAAATATAACAAGTTTCGTGTCCTGGAAACCGCCAATAAATATTCGGTACCCTGATGTCATGCTGAGAAAAGAAGTGAAGATTAAACCGGGCTGGTAGTTTTTGGATTGAAAAAATCTCAATAGAAAGAAAAGTGTAAGAATACCACCGATTATATAATATATCTGAACAGGATGCCGGATCATACCCCAGAGTTCTATGCCCCAAGGTAAAACTGTAGCTGTTCCAAATCCACTTCCGGATGCGAAGTTTGACAAACTTAACGCTAAAGCCATCACTCCCAAGAATGGTGATAAGGAATCCAGAAAAGATTTAACTGATATATGCTGCTTGAATAAATAAAAAAGTCCAATTACTGCAGAAATAAGCATTCCACCAGCAGGATCCAACAAATCCGGGTTGAGGGAAATAATGGCAAGTAGATTTCCTTTAAATGCAAAAGGAGATCTAGCTATATAAGACAATCTGGCACCAATTATTCCTGCCAATAAAGTAATCCAGAGAACTTTATCGAGTATTAATGGGTCAACGTTGAACTGTTTAGCATTACGTTCAGAAAAGGTAGATCCAAGCCAGAAACCCATTAATAAGATTAGTTCTGGTGCAGGAAGAGATAAAGGGCCTAGATTAATTGTTGGGAACATTGGGGTTATCCTGGAAAAGTTTTTCTATTTCAACCCGAATAAGAGGGACGGGGATTGGGCCGCCAATAATAATTTTCTGAATCACACCTTCTCTGTCAACAAAAACAGTGGTGGGCAGGGAATGGAGATTATATGATCTACTGGCAGATCCGGAAATATCGAGAAGTATTGGAAAGGTCAGATAATTTGTGGCAGCGAAATCAACCGCATCTGATCTTGAGTCCTGATTGGTAGCATTGACAGCGGCGATAATTAATCCTCGATCCTGGTATTCTTCATATACTTGTTGAAATGCAGGCATTTCAGCCCGACAAGGGGGACACCAACTCGCCCAAAAATTTATGATAACCGGATAACCAAGTAAGTCAGATAGAGTGATTTCGTCTCCCCCAAGAGTAGCCAATCTAAAATCTGGTGCTGAAAAGCTTTCCTGGGGAGCAGCAATGCGATCTGATGAAGTTAAGGCTGAGGGAACCCTGGAAATCCAAATCCAACTACCCCCTACCAGGAGAATAAATATATAGAAAATTCTTTGATAGTGAATCCGGTAAGATTTCATAAATTAAGTCCATCTAAAACGTAGATAGAGTGTATATCTCATGGTATTTCATGTCAAGCTATAATACCAATGATACAGAACACTAATGCTATCATTGGTATTGAGTAGGTTTGTAGCAAAACCATCACATCCAATTTGTGTCATCAAGGAGTAGAGTATGAAAGATAATAGAAAGATATTATTATTGATTGTTGGCGGGCTTCTGATTTTTGTAATCGCCGCCATATTTGTGGTTAGTAATCGAAAGCAAGTTGTTGAAGTAATAACCCCTGATCCAATAACTGAAGCAAGCTCAATTGAAAACTCTGATACTGGAGGTTCGGATGCCAGCGACGGATCAGCTAGTGAAGCCGCACCCGAACCCGCAGAAGATACCCAGGAAATTGCAGCGGCAGTAACAACTGTCCGGGCAGGGCTGGAGAGTACAGATCCGGCTTCAGTAAATCTGATCTCGGGGAATATACAACTGGTAGAAGTATTTGCTTTCTGGTGACCGACCTGCCAGGGTATGGCGCCCATCGTGCATGGGCTAGAAGCTGAATATACTGACGAAATCAAATTTGTTTACTTAGATCTTGATGATAGAGCCAATGCTGACACTTTGAGTTTTCTAGGGTATAAATATCAACCCCACTTTTTCTTAGTGGACGGACAGGGAAATATTTTGCAGCAGTGGCTGGGCCCGGTGTCAGCCGAGGATTTCAGGTCTGCTTTTGATACTTATCTTCAATAAAGACTATTAAAATAAATTAAGATAAGAAAATCCGGTCCAAGCGATCGGATTTTCTGTTTTGTGTAGAAACCCGCTAAGAGTCAATTGACAAAAGGCTGATTTTGAGGTATTCTATACCCTACCCCTAAGGGGGGGGTAAAATATGAATACGAATCAAGATAATCTTAGAAGATTAAAAACAGTAGAAGGTCACATCCGGGGAGTGCAGCGAATGGTTGAGGAAGATTCGTATTGTATTGATACGATTCGTCAACTTCATGCCATCCAATCTGCGTTAAATAAGATCAGCATAAATATCTTAGATAACCATCTGAACTCATGCTTAATTTCCGCCGTAATGGGGGATGATCCCAAGGAGCAAGATCGTGTTTTACAAGAAATAATTGATGTTTTTGAAGCAGCAACCAAAGTCTAAATCTTAGTAGTGGAGGAAAAAATGAACAGCACAACCTACAATATCCCGAATATCTCCTGTAACCATTGTGTTAAGACCATCGAATTTGAACTTGGTGGAATTCCAGGCATTGAAGATGTAAAGGCAAACGCCGAAACTAAAACTACCGAAGTCGTTTATAAAGAACCAGCGACAGAAGAACAGATTATCAAATTATTGGATGAAATTAATTATCCCGCAGTTGGATAAGTAATAATTTGCTGATTAAAAAACAAAAAAATTGAGGATATATGACAACTATCAAATTGACCAGCTTGCCCATTACCGGCATGGATTGCGCAAACTGTGCAACTGCAGTAGAAAGAAATATTAAAAAAGTGCCTGGTGTAAACCTGGCAAATGTTAATCTATCAACGGAAAGAGCATCAGTTGAATACGATCCTGATATTGCGAAAATAACAGAAATAGTTGCAAAAATTGAGAAAGCAGGTTATGGGATAGCTGTCGGCGAGGCAGAATTTCTAATAAAAAACATGAGTGATGACCGGGATGGAGTTCGACTGGAACAGACTTTAATTAATCTAGAGGGTGTGATCAACGCAACGAGTAATTGGATCACAGGGAAAACAACGGTTAAATATATACCAACCATTCTTACGCAAATTGATATAAGGAATCAGATAAAGCAAATAGGGTTTGAAGCATTAATCCTGGGAGATCAATTTGAAGATACAGAGGGATTAGCGCGGACTAAAGAAATTCGAGAACAGAGGAATTTGCTCTTCATTGGGTTGATATTCACAGTGCCCCTCTTTGTTTTATCTATGAGCCGTGATTTCGGATTTCTAGGCCGATGGGCACATCAAGACTGGGTTAATTGGCTGATGTTAATCTTAGCCACGCCTGTTCAATTTTATGTTGGAAAGGGATATTACAGGGGCGCAATACAATCTTTGAGAAATGGATCCGCCAACATGGATGTTTTAGTAGCGTTGGGTTCAACCGCCGCTTATTTGTATTCTCTGCCAGTTTTATTCGGGTGGATTTCAGGACATGTGTATTTTGAAACTTCAGCGATGATCATAACTTTGATTAAAACTGGAAAATTCTTAGAAGCTCAGGCGAAAGGAAGAACAAGCCAGGCAATCAAAAAATTAATGAATATGAGTCCAGAGAATGCTCTTGTGATCCGAGATAAAAAAGAACTGAAGATTCCAGTGGGCGAAGTTCAGGTTGGCGATATCATCGTGGTGAAACCGGGAGGTAAGATTCCCGTTGACGGTGTTGTAGTTGATGGTTACTCAACTGTAGATGAATCGATGCTTACAGGTGAATCTCTGCCAGTTGAAAAATCGATCGGCGACGATGTAGTTGGCGCTACACTCAATAAGCAGGGGACATTAAAATTTGAAGCGACTAAAATTGGGAAACAAACGGTATTGTCCCAGATTATAAAATTGGTTGAAGAGGCTCAAGGAAGTAAAGCGCCAATTCAGCGAATTGCGGACCAGGTTTCTGCGATATTTGTGCCGACAGTTGTTTCTATCGCCTTAATTACATTTTTGGTCTGGCAATTTGCTATGCCAGCAGTCCCTGGTCAGGCTTCCGGTCAATTTGCCAGGGCTATGTTAAATGCAGTAGCTGTATTGTTGATTGCTTGTCCTTGTGCGATGGGATTGGCAACTCCTACTGCAGTTATGGTTGGCTCTGGAAGAGGGGCCTCAAACGGGATTTTATATAAGTCAAGCGAAGCTTTGGAAAGAGCTGGAAAAATCACAACAGTTGTCCTGGATAAAACTGGTACTATAACCAAAGGGGAGCCGTCTCTCACGAATATACACCTAGTTTCTTCTCCGTCTGAAGATATTTCAGAAGACAATATTCTAAGGATTGCAGCTTCTGTGGAAAAGAAATCCGAGCATCCCCTAGGCGAAGCAGTTGTAGCCGAAGCTGAAAAAAGGAAATTAGTATTAAGTGAACCTGTA
>JAZFRV010000070.1:0-3243 GCA_036445875.1 Anaerolineales bacterium | reverse complement strand
GAAAACGATGAGATTCCTGGAGGTGAGTAATAAGTGAAAAAAACCGGACAATGTTGTCCGGTTTTTTTCTGGTAATGAGCTGTATAGAAAATTTTCTGACTTAGTTAATGGAGGATATATAAAACGGAATCTTAATTTGTTGCCCGCTTAATATCAACATTGTGATTGTCATGAAAATGATACGAGCCTGTTTTCCCCAAAACATTGGAAACGTATTCTTCCTTCACATCCAACAGGGTGAATTTATCGAAGATCGAGATTTTTCCGATACCGTTTCCTGGAATATTAGCCCGGGAGGCGATTCCTCCCACAATTTCACCTGGGCTGATTCCATGCTGACGACCGCGGCTCAGGTTCAAGCGTACCATGCCTTTCTCGAAAGGAGCAGGCGATTTTGGGTTTTGCCCCCGGTGGGAGCGACTTTTTCCATTTCGTGAATAATGTTTTCTTCCCGAATTTTTACCCCTGGAATGATTGATTCGAACTTCAGATATCTTTTCTACCCGGCGTTGTTTTTCTTCACCCCGGGCCATTTTTATAGCGGCAGCAGCGACTTTGATGGGATCATGTCCGGACGCAACAAGATATTCTGCTAATTCCTGTTCGCGTTTACAACGATCTCGTTCTAACCAGACTTCCATCTTCTCTAAAAGTTTTAATTCCCTGCGTTCCTGGATATCCTTCTCTGTTGGAAATTGTGTTTTAGTGAGGGATTGTTTTGTTAAACTCTCTATGCGCCCCAGATATCTTTTGTCGCCAGGTGTGAGCAGAGTAATTGCTATCCCGGTTTTGCCTGCTCGACCGGTTCGTCCAATTCTGTGAACATAAACTTCCGGATCGGTAGGGACATCATAATTAAACACGTGGGAGATATCGTCGATATCAAGTCCGCGAGCAGCAACATCGGTTGCTACTAATACTTTAATTTGACCTGAGCGGAAGCGATTTAAGACCCGGATGCGAGCATCCTGGGCTAAATCGCCGTTTAACGCTTCGGCTGAAAAACCTCGTTGTATTAATTCGTTTGCTACTCGACCTGATCCCACCCGAGTTTTTGTAAAGACCAGGGTTGTTCCGATATCTTCAATCTCAAAGAGACGGGTTATTGCAGCTAACTTGTCTTTCCCGTTCACCAGATAGTAACGTTGTTCAACGGTATCGACTGTAATCTGTTTGCGCTGGATCATCACAGTTTCAGGATCGTGCATATATTTATCTGCCAGGAGGCGGATTGTTTTTGGCAATGTGGCTGAAAACAATGTCGTCTGTCGTTGCGAAGGAGTTTCCCGGAGGATGTTTTCTACATCCTCAACAAATCCCATACTGAGCATTTCATCTGCTTCGTCAAGGATCACGGTTTTTACGTCACTGAGATCCAGGATCCGCTGCCGAATTAGATCTTGCAACCGTCCTGGTGTACCTACAATAACATCGACGCCATCCTTGAGTCTCCGCCGGGAAGTTCCATAGTTCTGACCGCCATAAACAGGCAGCACAGCCACTTTCTGGTGGCGGCCATACTGATAAATGGCATCTGCTACTTGAATAGCTAATTCGCGTGTAGGAGTCAGGACCAAGGTATTTACACTACCTCGATTATCAGTATTGATTATTTTTTCCAGGACAGGAAAAGCAAAGGCTGCAGTTTTCCCGGAGCCTGTTTGTGATTGGGCAAGGACATCCTTGCCTTCCAGCATTAATGGGATTACCCGGGTCTGGACTTCAGTAGGTGTAATAAAACCGAGTTCAGCCGCTGACTTAAGTAAATCAGGGTGCAGGGTTAACTGCGAAAATTCAAGCGTCATCAAAATCTCCTCTAGCGTTTTGATAACTCTTGAAGCGTCACAACCCCTGTGAATTGAGCGAGTTCCTCGCGGAAAACGTTCCGGGTTCTACCAGCCGCGATCTCTTTCCCTCTGCGGCAAGAAAAATGCTCGTCCAGCAATAGACGAGCAGCCATTTGGAATTTTCAAAACATTACTTTTATTTAATTGTTGTTGGTAAATCTGAACCAACCGCGGGAGTATACCACAGGGTAAGTGAGTTTGTCTATAGATATTGTTTAATGATAAACACAACCAAATTGATACAGGATGAAAATATAGACTGTGAGATTTTATCTATTCCTCTCAAGGGATATGAGAAATATCCTGTCGGCAATTAAGGCAATATACCAGCCAATCCGGGTTCCCCAGTCGAGCACCGACGTGGGCCAATTCGGCTTCACTGACGGTTGGCATCCCACAGCCAGGACAAATTGAACGGGGAGATTTTCTCAACATTATTTTTTCTGATGCAATCGATTTCCCTGAGAGTATAAGTACGGACTCCGGACAAACCAGGGCACATTTATTACACCCAGTGCAGGCACCCATCGACAACCAAATTGAAGTGGAGTGATTATCTTCTTGAATGGACAACGCCCTTGTTGGACATTCTTGCACACAAAAACCACACAGGGTACATTTATCTACATTTGTGATTATTGGGTTTTCTCGCTGGTGTGCCGGTCCAATGACTATATCTTGATTTAGATTCAGTACAGCTTCAGACACATACCCAATTGCTACCCAGGACGGATACCCTGACCTGGTTAATCCTTTGATCACTTCTGGAAACCAGCGCATAAAGTGATTTTTCAGAAATAAACGCCGGGCTGACCGCCATACTCCTGCATGCTCTTGATTTTGGGTCTCCTTTTCAGCTAAGTGAGCGAGAAAGGCCAACTGCACGGAAGCATGATCTGGCAGTTCCGCGCCAGCTACTTCTAACTCGGTATCGGAATATAAATTTTTTATTGTGAAAGTTATTGGTCCAGGTACACGACCATCCACGTAATAGGATTCATACAACCAAATCAGCGGATTCCCTTTTCCAATGAAGAGAGCCTGATATTCTCTTTGACGTTCTTGGATCGATCCTTCTTTAACACGGTTAATTGCTTCAATAGCAGCTTCAAGTTTAGGGGTAGACTGCTGCTCGGTTAAATCTAAAACCGTGGAGAGCAGCGGCCAATCCTTGCCCGGGAGAGAAATCCAGTCAGGGATTGCTGGATCAGGAAATTGGCTATAAAGCTCTGCTAAAGAATAATAAATCTCGGCGTATAAGGCAGAGATCGAAGTCACATTTTATCCTTTAAGCGCTTTTGCAAACGTGGTGATGATGTCGATAGGGATGGGTAATATGGTCGCGTTTTGTTCGCTTGCGATTTCAACCAGAGTTTGCAGGTATCGTAACTGAAGG
>JAZFRV010000069.1:0-2656 GCA_036445875.1 Anaerolineales bacterium | reverse complement strand
TTGGCAACATCATCAATCAATCTCTTCAGGATATGACAGGTGGTGGAGCAGCAGCAGCCGGAGCAGTCGGTATGCCGGATGTGATGAGCCCTGGTGAAGCAGCCCAGTTACTCAAGGTATCCGAGGAAGACGTGCTGGCAGCTATCAAAGCCGGTGACCTGAAAGGTAAGAAACTTGGAAAAGCCTACCGGATCAGTAAAGATTCCTTAATGGCTTTCTTAAACGAGTAGGTTTGAACCCTGAATAAAATAAAAGCCCGGAGTGAAAACTCCGGGCTTTTTTGATTTCTCAAGATCGGGTCATGATGAAAGAGGTCTAAGATAATCCTGGATTGTTTTTAGAACAGAGGTGGGGAGAGATGTATCTCCTTTGGCTTCTTTCCTGATCAACTTTTTCAGCTGTCCGGCATGAAGTGTGGGATAAGGAGCACCTCCAGCATCCACTTCTGTACCTTCGTTTGTGAATACCAGGGCAGCTTTAATTACCGGAATTTCTAAATCTGGTATTTTGCCAAAACCTTTAGTAAGCCTCTTTACGGCAGCATTGATTTCCTGGGCAGGATTTCCGATACTATCCTGGGCGAAGAACCTCAGGTAAAAGTTCCCGCCAATTCTCTTCCAGCGCCCTTTCTTTTCATCGTAAATAACTTTTCCTTTTTGTGAGAAGGGAAATAATATCCAGATTCCTGCCGGGCCTACCAGCAGATGGGAAACAGGGCTCTGGTAGTGATAGAGGGAGTATAGATCATCCAGCCCTTTGAGTGCGCTATCCATTTCCTGGTCAGGACGGGGAGAACGTCCAAAACGGCTAGTGTAAAAGATTCCTACCTGGGAGAGCGTAAACCCCAGGATCAAAGCAATCATGGAATACATGATCTGTTCCTGATAGCGGAAGCTGAGGTACATTCCTGCCGCAAGGATCGCTATTGAGATAATCCCGCTGTATTTTGCAATTTTGGTATTTCGCTGTATTAAGTTTTCATTCCGGACAATAATCATTTGCTTTGCTCCTTAACCATCTCCAATTTAAGCAAGTTGAGCTTGAATGGCTTCTTTCAGACTGGCCAGAAGCTGGGTATCAATTGCTTGTTGTGCCCGTTTGAGTGAGTTGATCAGGGCAAGTTCGTCAGACCGTCCGTGGCCAACAAATACCAGACCGTCAATTCCCAACAAGGGGGCAGCGCCAATTTGGCGAGGATCAAGAAGTTTCCTGAGGTTTTTAAATGCCGGCATCGCCAATCCAGCGCCGATTTTTGTTCTTATACTCCCCCCTAATTCTTCCTTCATGACATCCAGCAGTAATTTTGCGACCGATTCAGTGGTTTTGATAACAACATTTCCTGAAAATCCATCACAAACGATCACATCTACTTCACCGCTGAAAAATTCTTTGGGCTCTGAGTTACCAACAAAATTTAATGAGCTTTCTTTAAATAATGGGAAAGTCTCTTTTACCAATTGATTGCCTTTCCCTTCTTCTTCTCCATTCGATAATAGACCCACTCTCGGGTTTGTTATACCGAGTAGTTTCTCCGCATAAATTGATCCCATGATTCCAAATTGAAGCAGGTATTGGGGTTTGCAGTCTGCATTGGCACCTATATCAATGGCAATGGCAAATCCGTTTTTTGTGGGCAGAGCGGTTGTTAATGCCGGGCGTTTGACTCCGGGAATGCGGCCTAACCTGAACAATCCATTAGCCATCGCTCCCCCGGTATTGCCTGCCGTCACAAAGGCATCCGCTGTTCCATCCTTGACCAGATCCATTCCGATGGCCATGGAGTTATCCGCTTTTCTGCGGGCGTTGCGAGCTGGTTTATCGCCCATTTCTAGGATTTCCGGGGCGTGGACGAGCTCAACCCGGGGATCAGCTGGTTTTTGGTCCAGTAAGGGTTTTAATAATTCTTCTTGGCCAACAAGGTATATTTTAGTATCCAGTAGTTCCGCGGCTTGGAAGGCTGCATTTACTTCCGGGGTAGGAAAATCATCGCTTCCCATGGCATCCAGGACGATGGGCATGACTGCTCTCCTTTGGTAGGGTTCTTTTGTCTTGACAAGGCTCTCTGGAAGATTATAATACCACTGCCACCCAGAGGAAAGAAGTAGATCCTGGTGAAGGGTACAAACGCGCTGGTGCTGGAACTGGCAGACAGGTATGGTTGAGGGCCATATGCCCCTAGGGCGTGCGGGTTCGATTCCCGCCCAGCGCACAGAAAAACCGCCATTTGGCGGTTTTTTATTTGGGTGGAAATTTCCCGTTCCTGGGAAAATATGATTATTTCTCATGTACAATTAAATTGATTTGAATTGGCCAGAATGAGGGATTTTATTTTTGCATAGATGTTTATTAACATACAGGAGGAGAATGTTATGGCTGGATTAACAGAGACCCTTGCAAAGGAAAATGGATTTAAATTAAGCTCTTTGGAAGCTAATCGGCGGGGCGAGTTGACGGCTGAGCAAACCCCGTTGTTAGTCTCCCGGTTCATCTCTTCCTTGATGTTTATACTGGTCCCAGGGGCAATCCTGATTTATCAGCTCCTGAAACAAGGCTACTTCAGCCATCCTCCCGATTCAATTTCTGCATTCATCGCTCAGGTGACCCAGATCTCAACCGGTTTGATAGTTATGGGAGTTATCCTGGCTGGAGCGGTGGT
>JAZFRV010000068.1:0-2176 GCA_036445875.1 Anaerolineales bacterium | reverse complement strand
ATAAAGATTATTTTGGAAAAGGTTTCCGTTGGCAGCTGCCAGATTTGGAGACCTCGGAGCGATCCTATATATTAGCGAAAGAAGCTTATAATAATGTCGGACGACAGATTGTAGACGCAACAGTTGGAGGGCGGCTGACCGTTTTTCCCAAAGTGGATTTGATTTCCCTCTTCTAAACAAGAAAGTTACTTGTCACTTAATATAGATTATGAATAAGCCAAAAATGCCCTCAAATATATTTGCTCCTACAAAGAAAATTGGGATGATAGTCTTTCTGGTTATCCTGGTTAGTGGATTGGGAGTTCGGTTCTTCAACCTCACCAATCCCCCCCTTGATTTTGCAGCCACCCGGCAGCTGCGCTCAGCTTTGATCGCCCGAGGAATATATTACCCTTTAGTTGAAAGTGCAGAGGATTGGCGGGTTGAGATGGCAGAAAGACAAGGCGCTCACAGCATGATCGAGCCCACAATTATGGAGACTATTGTTGCCGTAACTTACAAGATTGCAGGTGGAGAAAATGTCTGGATTGCACGAATTTATTCATCCGTTTTCTGGATTCTGGGAGGAGTCGCTTTATTTTTCTTGGTTAAAGAGATGGTTTCTCCCGATGGAGCATATATTGCGCTAACTTATTATTCGTTTGCACCATTTGGGATTACCGCGAGCCGCAGTTTTCAACCCGATCCCTTAATGACGGCATTGATCGTTGTCTCCTGGTGGACATTTTATCGCTGGTATAACACCCAAACCTGGAAATGGGCCTTATTAGCTGGTATCTCTGCAAGTGCAGCAATGTTAGTTAAATCTACTGCTGTGTTCTTCTTAGCAATCGGTTTTGCTGTGCTGGTTCTTAGAAAAGAAAAAATTGGGAAATTGATTCGAGACGCCCAAGTATGGGCCATTGTGCTGCTCTCCAGTATCCCGGTGCTCGCCTATCATCTCTACGGTGTGTTTGTGGTTGATACCTTGGGGAAGCAATTCCAGGGACGATTCTTCCCAGAGATGTTAAAAGAGCTGAAATACTATTTACGGTGGAAAAATGCTCTCAGCGCGGTGACCGGTCACGAACTTATCATAGTCGCCGCTATTCTAGGATTGCTGTTTTTTATCCGGAAAAAGGAGTTGGGTTTCTTTATAGGGACTGGGGTTGGTTATATTCTGTATTGCTTGTTTTTTACGTACCATATTCAAACACATTATTATTACCACTTGCCAGTTATCCCCTTGGCAGCGGTCCTGCTAGCTGGTTTTTTTGAGTTTTTAAATAAATACATCAAGACCAAAGCAGTGATCCCCTTGGCTCGATTTGGGTTGGGGGCCATCCTGCTGGTCGGGATCGGGGGTGGTTATTACATGTTAAATAATGATGACTACCGAAACGAACCCATTTATTACAAGAAAGTTGCTGATTTTATGGGGCACGATTCAAAGATTATAGCTTTAAGCCAGGATTATGGGAATCGAATTGCATATTTTGGTTGGATCACACCAAAGCCCTGGAAAATAGGAGGTAATATTGATCAGACCTCCAACCTCGAAAGTGAGATGGTTTTGTTTGAGGAATATTTCCGAGAATTCATTGAAGGATATGATTTTTTTGTTATCACCCGTATTACAGTATTTAATCGACAAGAATTATTACATGACACCCTATATCAGAATTTCGAAATTCATGAACAAGACACCGGTTATATAATCTTTAATTTGAATAAAGAGCTTGATTCATGAAATCCAATCCCCTCGTTTCAATTATTACTCCTTCATTCAATCAGGTTGATTTTCTAGAATATACTATCCAATCGGTATTGAAGCAGGATTATTTAAACTTGGAATATGGCATTGTGGATGGGGTCTCTACAGATGGAAGCTTGGATATCCTAAAGAAATATGATTCTCAATTAAGCTGGTGGATTTCAGAGTCAGATCAAGGACAAGCCCAGGCAATCAATAAAGGCATCACCCGATCCAAAGGGAATATCGTTGCCTGGATCAATTCTGATGATATCTACTTGCCAAACGCCATAGAGCAAGCGGTTCAAGCCTTGGAAGATAAAAATATTGATCTGGTGTTTGGTGATGCCATTACCATTGATGAAAAAGGACATCCGCTGAATGAACTTATTTTCGGAAATTGGGACCTCCCGGACCTATTGCGTTTTCGTGTTATTTGTCAAC
>JAZFRV010000067.1:0-2669 GCA_036445875.1 Anaerolineales bacterium | reverse complement strand
TTGCCTCGATTGCATAGACAGCTACGGATTCTGAGCTATTCCCTGCCCAACGCCAGTTTTAACTTCACCTATCATTTATTTGTGTATAATATATAGGGCAGGGTTGGGTTCAATGTTGATGAATAATGCTGTAGAGAACTTGCGTTGCCCCAAGTTGAAATGGAAGGACGAAATGAGTGAAATGGGAATGTACAAGCGAATCACCTGGTTCATTTTTATTACGCTGTTTTGTTGGGGATTTGTTCCGGTTCAAACTGCTTCGGGACAAGAAAAAGACACGTTTAAGGATACTAAAGCTTTTGTCGCGTATGGCAAATTTGAGGAACTTTTGGCCAGAGATTTTTACAGTTTTGTACAGGATCAAGAGGGATACATTTGGGTAAGCACCGATCGGGGAGTTTGGAAATACAACGGCAGTCAGTTCTACCAGACTTTTAGTGAGAGAAATGGCCTCGCATCGAACAAGGTTTTAAATTTATTCCTCGATAGTAAAGGCTCTATGTGGGTAGGGACCATTAACGGGTTGAATAAAATCAGCAATGGAGAGGTGACAGTGACACTCGGCCCGGGCAAGCCAATCTGGTCGGTCGGGGTCGAAGATGACGAGGGAAATCTATGGTATGTCATTGATGATCAGGATGAGCTGGTCAAGATTGTAGACGATCAGATTGTAAAAACCTATACAGCAGAGGATGGGATTAGCCAGCCTTATAAATTGTTAAAAGATCGGAGAAATCATATCTGGGTCGGTACCAACGCCGGCCTGATTAAAATCCACAACGACAGAATCGAGAAAACCTATACCGAGCAAGCTGGTCTCAGGAAGAGCAGTATTCATGAATTATTTGAGGACAAGGAGGGGGATATCTGGGTAACTGATATTGATGGGGGGGTAAGTCAAATCAGTGAAGGGCAAGTTGCGTTCGAGATTGAGTCCACAGTTGGATATTTTCAGGCCTCATTGGTAGATCAAGATAACCATATTTGGTTAGGCTCCGCTAAGGGATTAGTTCAGTACAGCAAGGACAAAGGAGTCAAAATTTATACCACTGCCGATGGTCTGGTCGACAATTATGTATGCAGCGTTTTTCAGGATAAAGATGGAAATATCTGGGTTGGTACCTCGACTGGGGTTAGTAAAATGACCAGGGACAAGATTATGCAGGGGTACCATGGTCCCAAAATTTATTCTCAGATGACGGATCATACCGGGCTCGTATGGTTGGGAACTTCTGATGGATTACATGTGTTTTCGGAGAATAAGGTTCTCAGGGCGTACAAAAGTGTCGATGGTCTGGGCTCTGATAACATCAAGGCTCTGTTGGAAGACAACCAACAGCGTGTCTGGGTAGGAACAACTGGTGGATTAACCTTGATAGCCGATGGTGAGGTCGTTAGAACCTTTACTGTGGAGCAAGGTCTACCTGACAATGTTGTGTGGTCATTATTGGAAGATGCACAAGGAAAATTATGGGTTGGCACAAATGCTGGCATTGCAATCATCAAAGATGAGCAAATCATCAAAACCCTTTCCGGCGTAAAGGAACCATCCGCCCAGGTACGTATTGAAGCGTTATTTCAAGATACTCAGGAAAATATCTGGGTGGGTGCTCGAAACGCAGGGTTGAGCTTGTTTCACAGTGATGGCTCATTCTCAAAAAGTTATATCTCCTCAGATGGTTTAGCCGGAGACCGGGTGCGGGGAATTGTGGCGGACGATCAAAACAACATTTGGGCAGTCTGTTCAGATGGCGGCGTCAGTCAAATTGTTGATGGAGAAGTGACACAGAATTATGCAATCGATGAAGGACTGGCCTCTAACAATCCCCGTTCTGTTGTGATAGGCCGTGATGGAACGGTTTGGGTGGGTCTGGATGGTTCTGGATTGAGCAGTATTGTTCCAGGAGAGGTCAGAAAGAATTACTCCTATGAGGATGGCTTGATCAATTCCGAAATTTATTCGCTGGGTATGGATCAGGATGGTACTATTCTCGTAGGAACAGGGAGCGGGCTTGTAAAATTCGATTCTACTCCCTTCCCGCTGAGCGTTAGAATGGACGCCGTCACCCTCCCCCAGATTGATGAAAGAGGGCAAGTCTATGAATTGTCGACCAATCCTTTACAAGATGGCTCCTACCGCTTTTCTCACGACCAAAATACCGTGCGATTCCGCTATGCCAGCCTGAACTATAGAGTAGAGTCAAAACACTTCCGGACCTTTCTTGAGGGATACGATAAGTACTGGATAGACGTGGGGAATCAAATTGCACAAACCTATATGAATCTTTCTCCGGGCAACTATACGTTTAAAGTGCAGATACGAAACTTTGACGGCTCGTGGAATCCAATTTACGCTTCAGCCAAAATCGTCATTCCCCCGCCGTTCTGGGAGACCTGGTGGTTTAGAGGCCTGGTGGCTGTTCTTGTGGCAGGGGGGGCGCTTGGGGCCTTTAGCTTGCGCGTCAGAACTATCGAAGCGCGCAGGCGCCAACTTGAAATTCAAACAAAAGATCTCTCCGAATCAAATAAACAATTGGCAATTGCTAAAGAAAAAGCCGAAATTGCCAATCAGGCTAAGAGTGAATTTCTCTCCAAAATGAGCCACGAACTGCGAACCCCGCTCAACGGGATCTTAGGCTATGCCCAAATTCTCAAGCGAAGTAAAGGAC
>JAZFRV010000066.1:0-2385 GCA_036445875.1 Anaerolineales bacterium | reverse complement strand
TTCTCCCGGATTACCGTTGTTGCTCAAGGTGCCTGGGAAGAAGCTAGAAAAAACGATGACTTAGCTCATTTTCAACCCCATTTGGAAAAGATTGTGAAGATGAAACGACAGTATGCTGATTTTTTTGCTCCATATGATCACGTCTACGATCCACTACTGGATGATTTTGAACCTGGCATGAAAACCGCACAAGTCCAGGAAATTTTTACAACCCTGCGCCCCAAACAAGTAGAATTGATTAAAGCAATCAGTGAAAAACCAGAAGTGGATAATAGTTTTCTCCACCAACCATTTGATGAGCAGAAACAATGGGACTTTGGGGAACGGGTCATTACAAAATATGGTTATGACTGGAACCGGGGCCGGCAGGACAAAGCTGCTCACCCTTTTTCCACCAACTTTAGTGTTGGGGATGTCCGGATTACCACTCGGGTGGATACCAATTTCTTAAATCCAGCCTTATTTGGTACCATGCACGAAGGAGGGCACGCGATTTATGAACAGGGTGTATCACAGGATTTGGAACGGACCCCCTTGGCGGGGGGGGCTTCCCTGGCAATCCATGAATCTCAGTCTCGTATGTATGAGAACTTATTGGGCAGATCATATGATTTCTGGGTTTATTTTTACCCAAAACTTCAAGATACCTTTTCAAAAGAGCTGGGAAATGTAGACCTGGATACCTTCTATAAAGGGATAAATAAGGTTGAACCTTCCCTGATCCGCGTAGAAGCGGATGAAGCAACCTACAACCTGCATGTGATGCTCCGGTTAGAGCTGGAAATCGCCTTGATGGAAGGAAAACTTCAAGTTGCTGATTTACCAACAGCCTGGAATGAGCGCATGGAGGATTACCTGGGTATTATTCCCCCCGATGATGCTGATGGTGTTCTGCAGGATGTGCATTGGTCAGCTGGTATTCTGGGATATTTCCCCACTTATACGCTGGGGAACCTGGTTTCTAACCAGCTTTGGGAGAAGATTAATCAGGATATCCCTGGATTGTCATCCCAGATTCAGGGTGGAAATTTTAAGGAGTTGTTGGCTTGGCTGCGTGAAAATGTCCACCAGCACGGTTCAAAGTTTAAACCGCAGGTTCTTGTAAATCGAATCGTAGGATCAGGGATTAAACCTGAAGCCTATCTGAGGTACCTCAATGATAAATTTGGCGCAATTTACGAGCTATAATCAATAGGAACCTGAACCTGGTCGGAAGGATTGGTTTTTCAGAGAAAACAGATAAGGAGTATCAGTGGGGCGGATTTTATTTGTCGATGATGACACAGACGCACTAGAAACCTATGTGAAGGCGGTCTCTCTCGCCAATCATGTTGCTGATGTTGCCTCCAGTGCATTCGATGGCTGGAAATTGCTAAAAAAGACAAAATATGACCTGATATTTGTGGATTTAAATATTCCAGAGGTGTCTGGTTTTGAATTTATTGAAAAATTGACTAAGGACAGGAGAACCAAATCCATCCCGGTAGTTGTGATATCTGCTTTGCCTGAAGACGATCTGGTTGATGAAGTATTAAATGCCGGGGCACAGCTTTTCCTGGAAAAGCCTGTCGCCCTGGTAGATCTTTTTTCTGTGATTGAAAAATATCATTCTAAATCCTCCAAATAAGTGGATGGAAATGTTCAGACCACAACAGCATGAAGCCATCTATCCGTTCTCTGTTTAGTTTTTTATTTATCATCTTCATCGCTGCTGGGTGTAATAGCCTTCCATTCAGGATTCCACCCACTTTTATTCCAGAGGAATATTTGCCCACTGTCATTGAGCTGACCGCACAAGCCCTGGTTGATGATGGTGTAATCCAAATAACCCCCGCTCCTCCTCTTACTTCAGCACCGACTACTCCAACCGAGACAGCTATCCCAACTGAAACCCATACTCCAACCAGCGCCGTCCCGGAATTTACTCCTACTGAAACCATGGATATGGCGCTGATCGATCAGGAACCCCTGGTTTTGCCCGACCCTCTCCCGGTGGGAGAGATTCAAATCATCAGTCCGGGGCGCCTGTCGAGGATCACTTCCCCATTCAGTATTCATGCCTACCTGGCACCTCCACAGAGCGAAAGAGATGATGATTCAAGTTACCAGGTATCCCTCTATGGGGATGATGGAAGCTTGCTGGTGCGGCATTATTTTATCCGGGAAGCTGATCAAACCGGAAACACACATTTACTGATGGATATAAGCTTTGAGATAACTGGAGCTGCTGAATCATCCCGTCTTGAAATTAGCTCTCTGGATGGCTACGGAAGAATTTCCGCTCTGGCGACTATGGATTTGATATTGTTGTCAGAAGGAGAAACGGAGATTAAATCCGTCTTGGATCTTAATGAAAATTTAATTATTCAGCAGCCAATATCCAGC
>JAZFRV010000065.1:0-3726 GCA_036445875.1 Anaerolineales bacterium | reverse complement strand
CGCACATCATAAATACTCACATGGCTGCTGTCTGTTTGCCAGTACAGGGCGCCGCTGGAATCCATTTCCATCCCATTGGGGCCGGTTTCCAATATAAATTGAATTTTTGCATCCACGTTATTATCGCCGATTATCGGTTGATACGTAAACAATGATCTAGCCACAAATTCTGTTCCATAAGGATCTGAAATGAATTCCGGCGGATCATTTACATAGATCCACAACCGCTCATCATACCCTTCCAGGTGAGGAACCACTTTATATGTTAAGAGCGAATCTGTATCCGCCGATTCCAACTCCACCGTTTCACCCACTTTCATTTCAATATGATATGATATTTTATATGCTCCTAATTGTTCTCCGTCGGGCACCCACTGAATTGAACGTGTTTCATAATGGAAAAACATGCCTTTTGGCGGTGGTAAGAGCCAGCGGAAACTATAGAACTTTCTGGCTTCATCTTCCGGGATGGAATAAACAAACAACTGATCTACCGGCAACACGTGGCGGGGAAGAACCCCCGAAGGCAGTGGCTGCCCGATGGATTTCATGGGTTTGATTCCAGTGCCGCCCAAATCCAATCCGACGATTTCAGGGAATAATGCAATCAGATCCACAGGCTCGATAAATATATCCTGTATTAAAGGTTTATCTACCGGTGGAGGTAATCCAAGATCTGTCAAAAATATGGATGCGGTTTCTCCGTCCCAGCCGGCTGCGATAGAGTTACCGGAGTACGCTCTATTAACCGTAATAGGAAGAGTCGAAAATACCTGGACATCCACCGAGTCTACGGTCAGAGTAAAATAGCTCTCGCTTTTTTCTTCCGGTAACTCAGCTCCAAAGGAGATGGTAATCATATTCATCTCACCGGACACCAGTAACAAATCACTAAAACCGTCCTGGTTGAAATCGGTAACCCTTACGTCAGAAAGCGGTCCCGCTTCATTTTCAATTTCGTCAATATCTAAACCTGCATCAGACAATGTCAACGCCACCAAATGCCCGCTTTGAAATGGAACAAGAACATCCAGGAACTCATCATTATCCCAATCGATAAGAGCGACAGATCTGGTGATAAAACTGTTCATTCCAGGAATGGTTTTAACCACAGCGTCTGATTCGAGAAAATTACCATCGTTATTTATAAACGGTTGTGCTTTCATCACATTGCCTTCTGGGCTGAAACTGATGATGTCATCATAACCGTCATGGTTAAAATCAACCACTCCTCCATAAACAAAGCCGGAACCGAAGCGCATGGACTCAGGTTCTAAACGCGTTGTGATTTCCAGCTCACCATCTTCATTGATATCCACGATGGCCAAACCCCGGACTGGGCTTCCCAGGGATACCAGTAATTCCTGGTCATCATCATTGTCCCTGTCCAATAAAGCAAAATTATGACAACGCAGGAATGTATTGCGCTCAGATAAATTCAATGAACCCGTTGGTACCTCACTAAAACCGGCGCCATCCCAGGAATAATAAAAAACAATAGGATGCAGAATCCTTTCTTCATTTGCATCCGTAAGATTCATGATAGTAATGAGTTCAGGAGAACCGTCGCCGTCCAGGTCTCCGAGCTTTAGTCCTACAAAATTCCCCAAAAGACCATCGGGTGCCGCCAGTTCCCAGTTTAATTGCTGATATCCGTCACCATCAATTTCATAATATCGTATCTTGGAAATGGAACGATTGTTTTCCTGTCCGACCTCAATTGCAGCAAATTCAAAAAGTCCGTCCTGGTCAAGATCGAAGGTTCCTTCCATATGGATAATCTGGAGATCCTTCCCAAAAAGGAGGTTGAGAGCCAATAACAGCGCTGTGCGAGTCATCTTCATGGCGTTTCGACTCCGGCTGAATCTACAGCAACGCTGTCAACGCCCATATATTCCAGGGCTTTAAATTTCATTTCCTTTATACGATTAGCGAAATCCGCATCCGGAACCATTTCTGCTCCTATACTGAAAAGATCAAATTCTCCGGAAAAAGTAATAGACGTACTGACTATTTTCCCATGGGAACTATCTACGGTAACATCTCCTCTGATATTCCACAATTCGATTGCCGACATTTTGATGGTCATATTATGTCCATCTTCTCCTCTTGGAGTATTAATTGATATATACGAATAGTTTGTGGTTTTTTGGTCGCGTCCATTTTCATACAAGGAAATTCCTTCTTCAGATTCTCCAAGTCGCATGGATTCAGGAAATCCATTAAAATGATAGCTGGGATAAACGTGCAATTCAGGCAGCCAATCAGCTGGGTTTAAGGTAATCGCTACTGTATCCGAAGATGGTTCAACGCGGGAATAAATTGTATTTTCTTCAAGATCGTGTTCAACGGTGAGTGTAATAAAATTTATAAGACTCTCTTTTTTGGATGAGTAAGAAAAATCAACAAATTTATTTTTAGTTAGGCCGCCGAGATTTGCAGAAATAGAATGCGAAACCTGCTGGAGGTCGGGAATAATAATTTCATCCACCATTACATGAAAAGGGGGTTCGCCCTCAAAAACAAACCGTTCGTTTCCTTCAGCTCTGCCAGGTGTGTATACTGATATCATGTAGGGTTCGTTTGGCGGCGGCACATACACGACTGGAGGTTTTGTTGTATCAACAACCAAAACTGCATAGGATTGTTCAATTTCCTCAATAATGGGAACCATGCGGTGGCGGTCTCCAATATCATCCATGTCAGATACCAATTCATCTTCCAGACTTTTTTCAGTGTTGTATTTAAAAACATGGATTCCTATTTGTTCACGCGTCGGTATCCACGATATATAACCTGTCGCCGGGTCAAAAAACGCGCTGTCCGGTGGTTGGGTCAACCAATTGAAACTGTAAAAACCGGTTCCTGTATCTGCAGTCGCTCTATAAAATAAAGTATCGCCCAGTTCCAATGAATCGTCTGGAATAATCTCTATGGCGATAGGGAGTTCTCCAACGGTATCTTCGGCTACAATAGAAATTAAGGTGTCTCCACGTTCTAGCGAATCCAGGGGAATAATCTCTGTTCCTGCAGGAACTCCTTCCTCATGATCTGCAACGCGTTGGTGCATCAATCCGGATTCCATCCTGGATAATAAAATATTATTGATTGTTTCAGACGTTGCAGTATCCGGGACTGTAAACAGCTTTTTACCGCTGAATTTGCTCTGTGCCAGCGTCAAGGCACTGTCAACATAAGAAAGCGTTAATACATCGCCATTAGCAAGCGGCAGTTGTAATTCTTCTGATAGGTCTCGATCCAAATCTGTTTTTGTAATAGCCGGCCCAAGCAAGTTCATTGTGCTGTGTAATGTAAGAGACGCTTCAGCGATAATCACAGGCTTGTCTTCTACGTTAAATAAAACAGTTTTTAATAATTCATTTTCATTCGAAAACACCGCCAGGTGAGAATCCTCTCCGATGTTCATGAAACTAACAAATAAATGTCCGATCCCGTTACGGACGCTTTCCGGTAAATCTAGATCGACTGTACTAACGCCAGTACTATCGGTAAACTGTACCAGTAATACTGTCCTGGAAGGAGTTCCTATAGCAACGGAAATTTTTCCTGAATCCTGTTCAAGATCGCCAATATTAGGATGTGCTAATTTTCTGTTCTTTAACTTAATGTCTACGGGTTCAAATTGGGATTCATGCCATGAAGACAGCTTCAGCCATTCATTGTTTTCGGTGCGAAACCCTGGGAAATAATCTGCCAAAACAATTA
>JAZFRV010000064.1:0-6035 GCA_036445875.1 Anaerolineales bacterium | reverse complement strand
AAACTTTCTGGTGCGATTCGTAGGCAAAGCGTACGGCGCTGCCGGCGTCTTTGGGGCGATCATTCCATGAGCCGCCTCTGGCGACTTTCTTTTCCGCGAGTTGGGCGTTGTTCCGATCATCTTCTTTGTATGGGTACGGGCGGTAACTTGTGCGGGTCCACTCCGATACGTTGCCGACGATGTCGTAAAGGCCCCATGGGTTGGGCTGGTACTGTTTTACATAGTCGACGATGAACCACTTGTCGGTGAAGCGGTCGTCGCGGAGGGGATAGAGATAGTCGGCCGGGTAGTCGCGTCGAACGTGCACCTTGCTGCCCTGGAGATTATTATTCAGGTTGGTAAAAATATGTTGACAGCCGAATCGTTAGGGATATATAAAATCGACTCAAATCACCCCCAGCTGAAAGCTGTTATGCTTGATAATCCATCTGGCTTTTTACCACCAACAATCTCGACAACTGATTTTTTCTCTCACTATAAAGACAGCCAATTTTCTCCCCCTTATAAACCGCCACTTTCTCCTTTGATGGAACGCGCGGCTCAGGTGGGATCATCATTTGTTATGTCTGCTCCACTTAATGATGAGAATTCAGTCAGCGGTTTGATTGTCGCCATGGGTCCGGGCGGGTCAGCTCCCCCTCAAAAACAAGGCTCCCTGGTAGCAATGAAATTATTAGTAGCTGCTACTGAAGGAGTCATAAATAACTTTATCCTTAAATCAAATCTGAGCGACCGTCTGACTAAAACAGCTCTAAAGAAAGCCATTGGAGATACCATCAACAAGTATATGCCAGAGGGTATTCTCTATTTGAATCCAGAGCTTCTTATTCAACAGGTAAATCCCTCCGCAGAACAAATCCTGGGTTATGCTGAACAAGAAATCATTAACCATCACATAGACGATGTTATTATTGGCACAGATCGCTTGACACCCGCCCTCCAGGATGCATTAACAAATATTCCCACTCACGACCTCGGACAACTAGAAATCCACCACCGAGATGGCAGCGTATTTCCTGCTCTTATCAAAACATTCCCGGTTACTAATCCGAATACTGAGGAAATTCAAGGGATTTTGATCTTTGTAGAGGATATCAGCAAGGAGGAAAAAGTTCGCATCCAAACCCAGCAGCTCGAACGTCGGGCTCTGGTTGGACAGATGAACGCGATCTTTGCTCACGAGATTCGGAATCCTATCAACAATATTACCTCTGGAATCCAATTGCTGGACAAAATCCTCCCGGAAGATTTTAAGCAAAGGGATGTGTTACAAGGAATCAATGACGATTGTGATCGACTCACTCATATCGTTGATACAGTTCTCACTTTTTCCAAATCCCAGAGTTACCACAGAACTCCACTAGATCTTCCCCATTTAATCAACCAGATCCTCAACCGTTGGATCCCGAGGATGAAGAGGACAGGTGTTACTCATGTCCTGAAAGTAGAGCCCGAACTCCCTAATGTTCTCGGGGATAACCGAGCCCTGGGTCAGGTATTTAATAATCTGGTCAGTAACTCTGTCAGAGCGATGGAAGAAACCAACGGTGGAGTATTATCAGTGAGATTAAAAACCATCCAGAAAGCTACTGGAACGACCGGTGTCCAAATTGATGTCCTTGATACTGGTCCAGGCATCCCGCAGGAAGTCCAAGATCGAATATTTGAGCCGTTCTTTACAACCAAACCAGACGGAACCGGTCTCGGCTTGTCCATAACCAAACAAATAATTACCATGCATGAAGGGACAATTACACAGGTCCCCCTCCCGGAAGGAACCTCATTTCAAATCATCCTTCCCGGAGCCAATGAGGAGGTACCCAGGGAATGACAGCAACCATCTTGCTTGTAGATGACGAAAAAAACGCCCGGAAAAATATTGGCAGTTATCTGGAAACCGAGGGGTATGAAGTTCTCTTAGCAGCAGACTTAAAAACCGCCCGGAAACATCTCACTGCCCAGGAAGCCGATATTGTTCTATTAGATGTTCAGCTCCCAGACGGGTACGGACCGGACTTATTGGCTGAGACTGCCCAGCTCCCAAATCGACCTCCGATAATCATGATCACAGCTCATGGAAAAATCGACATGGCGGTCGAAGCCATGAAAAACGGCGCTCATGATTTTATACAAAAGCCGATAAAATTTGAACGCCTTGAACAATCCATTAAGCGCGCTCAGGACATTGTGGAGATGAGGGAGGAATTAAACCATTTCCGTAAAACCCAACGTGAAGCCCTGGATTCTATAGTGATTAATTCTGATGTCATGCGGGATGTATTCGCCCAAGCCCAAAGAGCAGCCAAAAGTTCAACTTCCATTCTGATTTCTGGGGAAACAGGCACTGGAAAAGAAGTACTGGCGAGGGCGATTCACCGGATGGGACCCCGATCCGAAAAACCATTCATTGACATCAATTGTGCTGCGGTTCAGAATACAATGCTTGAATCTGAGCTGTTCGGCTACGAAGCTGGTGCCTTCACAGGAGCCCAGAAGAGGAAACGGGGATTGGTGGAAGTGGCTGATGAAGGAATATTATTCCTGGATGAAATCTCATCTATGTCATCCGACATGCAGGCAAAAATGCTCCGGGCATTGGAAGAACGATCATTCCGACGAGTCGGAAGCACAACATCAATCCAAGTCGATGTTCAGATTTTGGCTGCTTCCAATAGAGATTTACCAGCCTTGATTGAGGGAGGAGGATTCCGAGAGGACCTCTACTACCGGCTAAAAGTCATCAATCTGGAAATCCCCCCCTTAAGAGATCATCCTGAAGATATACCGGGGTTGGCGGGACATTTCATAAAAACCAACAATCCCAAAATGGGTTTAAATATTGAGAATATGACACCAGCTGCCCTTGAACTGTTAAAGAAATACAAATGGCCAGGTAATATTCGAGAGCTTAGAAACGTCATAGAAAGGGCGATGATCTTCTGTGATGAAGCAACTATCGATGTTGGACAATTTCCTGCGGAGTTAAAGAGTTGAGTTCGCAGTAATATGATCTTTTAACCATACCTCTATCAAATTGGAACCTTTATGCGTAGACGATTAATAAATACACTGATAGCAGGCTTTCTACTGGCGATAGTCCCCAGTACAGTCCAAGCTGAAGGGATCGAGGATGGATCTGTACCACTCTGCCCGCCAGATTTATATTACGATTCCAGTCAGGATTGTTTGCCTTTTGGTCCCACCGCCTATCTACTTGATATGGCGGAAATAGGCATAACATTTCCAGAAACCCCCCTGCCAATCAGGATTCCAGACCCATCCTTATCTGAAGTTCAGTACGTTTATGCCTACGTTGTAAGTGATAGGGCACCGATCTACAAGACAATCGATGCAGCCATAAACAACAATAAAGCTAAAGTTGTCCGCCGGATAACTCCAGGATTTAATTACGTCTCAATATCCCAAACTGAATTCAGCAATGGAAAATATTATCATTACACGGACATAGGCTGGATGTCCGGATCAGACCTAGTCATCACATCTGTTCCCATCTTCCAAGGAGTTGAATTCACAGAGACTCCCAGTCACGATTTCGGTTGGGTGCTGTCAATGTTTACAGCTGGTGGAAAAGCGGAGACCAAACGCACACCAGGGTATGAAAAGGATGATTACACAGGACATTATCTGGAACACCAGCAGTTAGTGCAAATATATGATATTCAAACCATCGGAAAATGGGACTGGTATCTGATCGGTCCAGATGAATGGGTAGTCCAGACCGCTGTTGCAAAAGTATCTCCCCGGACTGGACCCCCAGAAGGATTGACCTGGAATCGCTGGATTGAAGTTAACCTGTATGAGCAAACCATTTCCGTATACGAAAACCGGGAATTAGTTTTCTCAACATTGATGGCCAGCGGAGTAAGACCCTACTATACATACCCTGGCATATTTCAAATTGAAGAGAAATTAGATCTGACGCGGATGCGCTGGCTAACTGATCCGGCTGACTCCTACAACCTGGAGAGCGTGCCCTGGACGATGTATTTTGATGAAAATCGGGCTTTCCATGGCGCATATTGGCGGGCAAATCTTGGCTATCCCCAGTCTAACGGGTGTTTAAATATGTCCGTCGGTGATTCTCATTGGCTATTTAATTGGGCAAGTCTAGGCGATCGAGTATATGTATACGATCCTTCCGGAAAAACACCACTTTCCGAGTCCGATCGATAGCGCACATCCCTTGGAATAATTCAGAATCACTGATCTTCAAATAAAAGAGCCAGGAATATTCCTGGCTCTTTCTCATGTTTGGTTCCAATAATCAAATATTATGTTGCATATAATCACTGTAAATTTTCAATAATGTTGCTGTAAACATCAGACACTTCTGATCCAAAAACTGTTAACAAAACAATCAATGCCAATGCTACGAGAAGTAGAATCAGGGCGTATTCAACCAAACCCTGACCGGATTCTGTAATCATTTCAAACCTCCTCTCTACGCTACACGTATAACGTACCCCTTGAGATAATCCCCTTCCGGGAAGCTCAAGTTGACGGAGTGGTCCGCACTTTGTCCCATATTAACCTGTATTCTAGCATTAACTTCTGCGTCCAAGGCAGCACCTGACAAAATTCTAAGGAAGAAATCCCGGCTGATTCCACCAGAGCATGAAAAAGTTGCTAACAATCCCCCCGGGTTAAGTAATTTTAAAGCCAGTAAATTAATGTCCTTATACCCCCTGGCAGCTTTATTAGCAAAAGATGCAGTGGGAGCAAACTTTGGGGGGTCCAAAATGATAGCATCAAATTTCCTGGCCTGGTCCCGGAATTTTCGTAATACTTGGAAAACATCTCCCCGGAGAATTTCTATCCTCTCAGTTTCAAGATTGTTCAAGGTAATATTCTTTTCAGCCAGGTTCAAAGCTCTCTCTGACTCATCTACCAGAGTGGTTGAATCCGCCCCATTTTTGAGGGCATGAACCGAAAAACCCCCTGTGTAGCAAAAACAATCCAGAACGGATTTTCCCCTACACATTCTTCCGATTAGATCCCTGTTGTCTCGTTGATCAAGGTAAAAACCACTCTTATGTCCCCGATGAATATCTATCCAGAAATCCAGGTTTTGTTCCCGGATTTTCAGCAGTTGACCCGGCTCAGGCCCCACGAGAGTCCCTGTCCGTTGAGGAAGCCCTTCCAGTTGACGGACCTGAGCATCAGATCGTTCATAAATTGTCTTCGCACTTGTTAATTCAGCCAGGATTTTAACGATTTCATCTTTCCAATACTCGCTTCCAGCGCTGAGAAACTGAACGACAAGGGTATCAGCATATTGATCAACAATCAGTCCTGGGAGACCATCTGATTCTGCATAAACCAGTCGCTTCATCTGCGAATCTAATCCAATCTGGTTCCGGTATTGCAGGCTGAGCTTGATCCTGTTATATAAAAAATCCCGGGAGATATGCTCATCTGGATTCCAGCTCCAAATTCTTGTTCGAATCTGGGATTCAGGGCTGAATGATCCCCAGGCCAAAAAGGTTCCAGATTTATCAACAATCTGAATTGTCTCTCCCGGTAAGGGATCTCCCTCAACCCGGTCAACCGCCCCTGAATATATCCAGGGATGCAAGTATAAAATCGGTTTTTCCCGTCCTTTCTTTAAAAATAAACGCTTTTCTTGTGTCAGAGTTTACCCCTCTTGCTGTTTAATAAAATCTATAATCATTTCTTTAAATTCAAGCTCAGAGATAATTTTTATTCCTAATTCCTGGGCTTTGTCCCTCTTTGATCCTGGATCCTCGCCAACTAAAACAAAATCAGTTTTAGAGCTAACAGAGCCAGTAACTTTACCCCCGGCTTCTTGAATAATATGCTTGATATTTCCACGAGAGTATTCCTTTAATTTACCGGTTACCACAAAAACCAAACCAGCTAGAGGTATATTTCCTGAAATCTGATTACTTGTTTTATCACTCGAAGGCCAGACTCCACTCTCTTTTAATCTAAGTAAAACTTGTTGATTAGAATAGCGGGCAAACCAATCAATGATCGCCTTAGCAATATTCGGT
>JAZFRV010000063.1:0-30568 GCA_036445875.1 Anaerolineales bacterium | reverse complement strand
GACAATGTGAATATGGAAGTGGAACTGATCGTACCAATCGCATTGGAGCAAGGTGGAAAGTTCGCTATTCGAGAAGGTGGTCTCACGGTTGCATCCGGCGTGGTCACAGAGATTGTAGAGTAGTCCTATGGCTAAACAAAAAATTCGAATTCGCCTGAAAGCTTACGACCACCGAGTGCTGGATCAGTCCGCACGAAGGATCGTTGAAACCGCAGAGAGAACCGGAGCCAGGGTTGTCGGTCCGGTTCCTCTTCCAACAAGAATCGAAAAGTTCGCAGTTCGTCGATCAACCTTTGTCCACAAGGATTCTCATGAACACTTTGAGATCCGGACACATAAACGGTTGATTGATGTTCTGGAGCCTGATTCACAAACGATTGACTTGTTGATGCGTCTTAATTTACCTGCAGGTGTTGATATTGAAATTAAGATTTAATCGTGTATAATAGTCATTCTGTGCCAAAATGTAACAGGTAGTATTTCGGAAAGTAAGTTCGACAAACTCTGCCACAAGGCAGGCAGAGTCTCACTGGATATATGAGAAGTAATTCCCAGTGAAAATATAGGATAACGTAAGAACGTTACCTAGCGAGAACACAAAATCCAGTTGTTCGCGAAGGATACGTTTACTGCGTTGTTTGGGATGATGTAGCTAAGCCCTAGTTGGCAGTCCCAGAAAATAAATTGATAGTAGGAGACAAATGAGATGAAAGGGCTAATTGGAAAGAAAGTTGGTATGACCCAGTTATTTGATGATTCAGGGAAAGCAGTTCCCGTTACTGTCATCGAAGCTGGGCCTTGTTATGTCACACAGGTCCGTTCATTGGACCAGGATGGATACAGCGCTGTTCAATTGGGTTTTGAAGAAGCTAAACCCCAGAGATTAACCGGTGGTGAGCTTGGTCACCTGAAGAAGAATGATCTCCCCCCTCTGCGATTCCTGAGAGAATTCAGGACTGATGAAGAACTGGAAGAAGGGGAAAAACTCACAGTAGAAGTATTTACTGAAGGGGAGCGGGTTGATATTGTTGGGAGATCCAAAGGACGTGGATTTACCGGTGTTGTAAAGCGGTACGGATTCTCCGGGGGTCCAAAAACTCACGGTCAGTCTGATCGCCAACGAGCACCCGGTTCTATTGGTGCTGGATCCACGCCAGGGCGCGTTTTTAAAGGTAAGAAAATGCCTGGACGAATGGGTACCGATACAGTGACATCTCAAAATTTACTGATTTCCCGGATTGATCCGGAGAACAATATTATTGCAGTCCGCGGTTCAGTTCCCGGTCCTAAAAACGGGTTAGTCATTATTAAAGAAGCCCGGAAACAATAACCGGCTGGAGCAAAAGATTATGGAAGCAAATGTTATCAATATGAAGGGTAAAAAAATTGATACTGTCGAACTGCCAGGAGAGATTTTTGAAGCCCCGGTTAATGTAGATATGATGCATCAAGCTTTTGTTCGCCAACTGGCGCATCAACGGCTTGGAAGGCACAGCACGAAAGGCAGAAGCGAAGTCTCTGGCGGCGGTCGGAAACCCTGGCGGCAGAAGGGTACTGGTCGAGCTCGTCAAGGTTCAATCAGGGCTGCCCAGTGGGTAGGAGGTGGTAAGATTTTTACACCCAAACCCCGGTCCTATGGGAAGAAAATGCCCAAGAAAATGCGCAGAGCTGCTTTAAAGTCAGCCATTACCCTGAAATATTCCGCAGAGGAAATGTTCATTGTGGATGAGTTTGCTCTCAAGGAGCCCAAAACTCAGCTAATGGTTGAAACATTGGAAAAAATCACCGGCGGTTTAGATTGCCTGGTTGTTTATCCTGAACGAGATGAAAACTACGATTTATTGATGCGGGCAATTAACAATTTGCCAGATGCGAATATTTTGCTGGTGGATTACTTAAATATTCGAGATTTATTAGGACATGAGAAGGTCATTCTTGTTAAATCAGGATTGGACCGGATCTCGGAAACTTTGCTACGGGAGTAAGGCGATGAACTCGATTTATGACGTTTTACGACGTCCGATACTAACTGAAAAATCAAGTCACCAATATGCAAAACTGAACCAGTTTGTATTTGAAGTGGCAAATGATGCAACCAAAAGCATGATCAAAGAAGCCGTAGAGACCATTTTTGATGTCAAAGTCCTCCGCGTAAATACGATGGTTATGCCAGCAAAAAGATCTCGCCGTGCACAAAGCCGCCGGGTATTAGTTAGACGCAGCGCATATAAAAAAGCTGTTGTCACCCTGGCCCCCGGCGATACGATTTCTGTGTTTGAAGGAGTTCGGTAATGGCAGTAAAAAAATATAAACCGGTTACACCCGGTATGCGTGGGCGCACGGGCTATACGTTTGAAGAAATTACTAAGGATAAACCAGAACGTTCATTGGTGAAATCACTCCAGAAGAAAGGTGGACGCAATACCTATGGACGGATTACCGTTCGTCATCGTGGTGGAGGTCATAAACGGAAATACCGTGTGGTAGATTTTAAACGGGAAAAGATTAATATCCCTGCCAAGGTAGCCGCAATTGAATATGACCCCAATCGAACCGCCAGGTTAGCTTTGTTAAATTATGCTGATGGCGAGAAACGCTATATCATCGCTCCTGTTGGTTTGAGAGTAGGCGATACTGTGGTATCCGGACCAGATGCGGAAGTTGCTATTGGGAATACAGTACCTTTAAGCAATATACCAACTGGTACTCGAATTCATAATATTGAACTGAAAGAAGGCGCAGGCGGGCAGCTGGTCCGTTCTGCTGGAACATCTGCACGATTAATTGCCAAAGAAGGGAAATATGGCCAGGTCCGCTTGCCTTCGGGAGAAATCCGATTGATCCTGCAGACCTGCACGGCAACAATTGGACAGGTAGGAAATGTTGATCATGGGCTTATCAACTTGGGTAAAGCAGGCAGGAAGCGTCATATGGGCATTCGTCCCACTGTACGCGGATCTGCGATGTCCCCCCGGGACCATCCGCATGGAGGTGGTGAAGGCCGATCTCCCATTGGTATGCCGAGTCCCAAGAGCCCCTGGGGTAAGAAAACTCTGGGTGCCAAAACCCGCCGGAATAAGAGAACTGGAAAGTATATTGTCCGTGATCGTCGGGTCGGAAAGAAGAGGCGTCGCTAAAATATCCTGTATTGCTGCAATCAAAGCAATGCATGAGGAGTTGAAGGTATGTCAAGATCACTAAAAAAGGGTCCATTCATAGACCCAAAGTTGTTAAAGAAAATCGAAGCGATGAATGAGCGCGGAGAGAAAAAAGTTATTCGAACCTGGAGCCGGCCGAGTGTGATTTTTCCCCAGTTGGTGGGCCACACAATCGCGGTTCATGATGGACGCCGACACGTTCCGATTTACATCACTGAGAACATGGTTGGACACCGGTTGGGCGAGTTTGCACCTACTCGGACGTTCCGCGGGCATTTAGCGGCCAAGCGAATCTCCCGTAGTACGGATTCCGAGGCCACGGAGATTTAAATATGGAAAATGATATTAGAGCAAAAGCACGCCATATTCCTATATCTGCTCAAAAGGCCCGTCTGGTTATTGATCTGGTGAGAGGTAAAGATGTTGTGGAAGCTCTGGAGGTATTGAGTTTTGTACCCAATAAAGCTTCACTCCCTGTCTCAAACCTGATTAATTCAGCGATTGCTAATGCGGAGAATAACTTAGGTCTTAACCGGTATGATTTGTTCATTCATTATATTGTTGCTGATGTGGGTCCAACCCGCAAGTGGCGCCGCTTTGGTGCCCGGGGACGAGTAAAACCCCGCCTTCGTCGGTCATCACATTTATCTATCATACTTAGAGAACGTGAAGAGGCATAACAGGATTTAATGAAAAAACTGCCCTTGTTCAAGTTCTCATCGGGCAGATGTGATCAGTAGGAGAAATTATGGGTCGTAAAGTACATCCAATTGGATTTCGTTTGAAAATAACTAAAACCTGGGATGCAAGATGGTTTGCTGAAGGCGAACAATACGTGGAACATTTGCAGGAAGATATTGCGATTCGAAAATTGATTCATGAAGATTCGGACCGAGCAGGTGTTTCCAAGATTGAAATTGAACGCTTCCCTGGGAAAGTAAAAGTAATCATCCACACTTCAAAACCCGGTGTTGTAATCGGCAGAAAAGGCGCAAATGTTAAGATCTTGCGCAAAAATTTGGAGGAGTTAGTCGGAAAGACCATCGATGTGGATATTAAAGAAATTGAAACTCCGGATCTGGATGCCTTCCTGGTGGCAGATAATGTTGCTCGCCAGATTGAAAGCCGGATCAGCTACTCACGTGCCATGAGTCGGACCATTCAACGAACGATGCGGGAAGGCGCTGAGGGTATCCGGGTGGAAGTGGCAGGCCGTCTGGGTGGAGCGGAAATGTCTCGAACCATCCATATGAGGGAAGGCCGGGTTCCGCGCCAGACCCTAAGAGCTGATATTGATTATGCTTTAGCTGAAGCAGCTACCTCGCATGGAAATATTGGCGTCAAAGTCTGGATATATAAGGGTGAAGTTATGCCCACACAGGAAGATGAAGATGAAACAGAACCGCATGATGGAGTTTACGTCAGCAAATAAAGACTTCTGCGGAGTAATGAGAGGATTAGTACAATGTTGATGCCAAAACGTGTCAAATACAGAAAACAGATGCGTGGTCGAATGAAAGGGAAAGCCTACCGGGGCTCAGAAATACATTTCGGTGATTATGGGCTTCAGGCCTTAGAACCTGCCTGGATCACCGCCCGGCAAATCGAAGCCTCCCGACGAGCCATGGTGAGAGCGATGAAACGCCGTGGTAAAGTTTGGATCCGAATTTTCCCGGATAAACCGATCACAAAACGAGGGGCAGAATCCCGGATGGGCAAAGGCAAAGGTGATGTTGAGTATTGGGCTGCCGTTGTCAAGCCGGGAAGGATCATGTTTGAAATAGGCGGAGATGTTGTGGAGAGTATAGCGATTGAGGCACTACGACTAGCTTCCTACAAATTGCCCATTAAAACGAAAGTTGTCCGCCGAGAAGAAGTAGGAGAAAGCACATGAACGCAGATGAGATCCGAGCTTTAAAGGACGAAGAAATTCAAGCTCAGATTGATGAATCCAGGGAAGAAATGATGAATCTCAGGTTTCAACAATCTACCGGTGAATTATCGGATACTTCCCGGATAAAAGAAACCCGGCGTCTGATTGCCAGGTTCGAAACTATATTAAGAGAACGCGAGCTGGAAGCCGCAGTGGAAGGTGAATCATGAGTGAACGCCGTCGCATGACTGGTGTTGTGACCAGCAATAAAATGGAAAAAACAGTATCGGTCAAGATTACCAGGCGGTTTCGACATCGCTTATACAAAAAAGTCATCGAACGCCATATTTCAGTGAAGGCACACGATTTGTTGGATTGTGAGATCGGTGACAAGGTTCTGATTGTGGAGTCCAAACCGATCTCAAAGACAAAACGGTGGGTTGTGGAAGAAATCGTTCGAAAAGCGGTTTTTACCCAGCAAGCCTAAACGGAGTCAGCAATGATACAGCAAGAATCAAGAGTAAATGTTGCCGACAACTCAGGAGCCCGCGAGCTACTGGTTATTAGGGTTCTAGGTGGATCAACCCGCCGGTATGCCCACGTCGGTGATGTTGTAGTCGGAGCGATTAAAGAGGCTACTTCACAAGGGTCAGTAAAATCTCATGAAGTTGTCCGCGCAGTTGTTGTCCGCACGGCAAAAGAATGGCGCCGAAAAGATGGCTCAACTGTAAAGTTTGATGATAATGCCGTAGTTATCCTGGATGCAGACGGTACAAACCCGAAAGGCACCCGTATTTTTGGTCCGGTTGCCCGTGAACTTCGAGAAAAGGGATTTATGAAAATAGTTTCCCTGGCTCCGGAGACAGTCTAGGATATTAGAAGCAGGAGTAATTGACGTGAAATTAAAAATTCGAAAAGGTGATACCGTCGAAGTTATCAGTGGCAGAAAAGCTGATAAAGGTGAACGAGGGGAAGTCCTTAAAGTTTACCGGGAAAAATCGCGAATTACAGTACAGGGTATTAATATCAAGAAAAAACACCAGGGTCAAATTCAATCCCAAGGCAGAACAATGTCTCCCGGAATTATTGAATTTGAAGGGCCAATCCATATTTCCAATGTGATGCTGGTATGTCCGTCGTGTGGAAAAGCCACCCGAGTGGGGATTTCCCGTGAAGACGGAAAAGCCCAACGGGTTTGTAAACACTGTGAAGCGGTATTTGACTAATTGCTGGGAGCAGAAGAATGAGTAGATTAAAAGAGCGTTATCAAAAAGAAGTTGTACCAAGTCTTGTAAAAGATCTTGGGTTAGAGAACATTATGCAGTGCCCCCGCCTCACAAAAATTGTTGTGAATATCGGTGTGGGTGATGCCATCGATAATGGGAAGCTCCTGGATGAGTCGGTACGTGATTTGACAAGCATTACGGGCCAAAAACCTGTAATCAATAAATCCAAAAGGAATATTGCGAATTTTAAACTTCGAATTGGATCGGCTATCGGCACTTCCGTCACCTTGCGAGGCTATAAAATGTGGTCCTTCTTGGATCGATTAATGAATGTTGCCTTACCCCGGGTTCGAGACTTTAGAGGTGTATCCCCAAATTCATTTGATGGACGGGGCAATTACACCCTCGGCATCACGGAGCAGCTGGTTTTTCCAGAAGTGAATTATGACGATGTAAGCAAGATTCGAGGATTTGAGGTAACTATTGTTACTTCCGGTCAAGACGATGAATCAGGTCGGGAGTTGCTTCGCAAATTGGGGATGCCGTTTAAGGAGGAAAACCACTAATGGCAAAGAAAAGCATGATTGCACGCGAAACAAAACGAAAATATAAGGTCAGGGAAATAAATCGCTGTAAAAAATGTGGTCGGCCGCGGGGTTATATGCGGCGATTCGGTTTGTGCAGAATTTGTTTCCGTGAATTGGCACTCGAGGGGAAGATTCCCGGAGTTGTCAAATCATCTTGGTAGGTTGGATGGAGGATAAGTAATGAGTTTTAATGATCCAATTGCTGATATGCTAACGCGAATCCGAAATGCAGTGAGAGCTGAACATTCTCAGGTAGGAATGCCAAGTTCAAAGATGAAGGTATCCATTGCAAAAATCTTGGTTGAAGAAGGATTTATCGGTAACTATGAAGTCACTGAGAATAAAAATTCAGCCCATAAATCTTTAACCCTGGACTTGAAGTATGTTGGTAAACGTCGGACCAAACGTTCCGTAATTACCAACCTTGAACGAGTAAGTCTTCCGGGACAAAGAATTTATGCAGCAAAAAATGAGATTCCTTACGTTTTGTCTGGAATGGGTATTTCCATTCTCACAACCTCTAAGGGTGTAATGACTGGACGTGCTGCAAAGAAGTTGGGCGTTGGCGGAGAAATTGTTTGTAAAGTTTGGTAGGAGATTGTTACCCGGCTTGCGAAAAGCAAGTAAGGAACATCAAGGAGAATGAGCCGTGTCTAGAATTGGACGTCTGCCGGTTGAAATCCCCACCGGCGTGGATGTAAAGATAACTGGATCGCATGTAAAGATCAAAGGACCTAAAGGAGAAATGGAATATACATTTTCTCCCAACATTGAAATTTCATCTAAAGATAGTGAGATCATTGTTTCCAGACCTTCTGATGCCAGAGAAATGCGATCACTGCATGGAACCACCAGGTCATTGATCCAGAATATGGTCACTGGAGTAACGGATGGTTTCCAAAAAGAACTGCAGCTGGTTGGCGTGGGATATCGCGCTTCCATGCAGGGAAATAACCTTGTTTTGAATGTTGGCTACTCACATTCGGTTGAAGTAGAACCTCCACCGGGCGTTAGTTTTGAGGTAGGTGAGCGGGCACAGCAGGTTTTTATCTCTGGAATTGACAAACAAAAAGTTGGCCAGATTGCTGCAGATATCCGGAAAGTAAGACCGCCTGAACCTTACAAAGGAAAAGGCATTCGGTACAAAGACGAGTATATCCGCCGTAAAGCAGGCAAGGCGGGCAAGGTAGCGTAATATGGGTAAAAAACGAACCAGAGGCGATGCTCGCAAAAGGCGACATCTACGAATCCGGAAAAAAGTATTCGGAACATCAGAAAGACCTCGACTAAATGTATTTCGAAGTTTGAATGAGATTTATGTCCAGGTAATTGATGATACCAAAAGTCACACCTTGATTTCCGCATCAACAGTTGATAAGGAACTCAAGAAAAAATTTAAAGGGATGACTAAAAAAGAACAGGCAAAATTGGTGGGTCAAACCATCGCTGATCGTGCAAAAGACAAAGGCATTAAAAGCGTAGTTTTTGACCGCGGTGGATACAAATACATTGGCAGAGTAGAAGCCCTTGCTGATGGTGCCCGCGAAAATGGACTGCAGTTTTAGGTAACGGACTCGGAGAAGGTTATGACAAACGGTTATAAAGATAATCCTGAAAATGAATTTGACGAGAGGATCATTAACATTGAGCGTGTTGCTGCTGTTGTAAAAGGTGGACGCCGGTTTTCCTTCAGAGTAACCATGGTAGTCGGTGATCACAAAGGCACCGTTGGTATAGGAATGGGAAAAGCCAAATCCGTGCCTGATGCTATCCGGAAAGCAGCTGCTAACGCAAAAGATGATATGCATCCTGTGGCAGTTTATGACACCACCATTCCTCATAAGGTGATTGGCAAGGTCAGCGGTGCGAAAGTTCTGCTGAAACCCGCCTCTGAAGGTACCGGTGTTATCGCAGCCGGTGGTGTTCGTGCAGTTGTTGAAGTTACCGGGATTTCGAATATTTTAACGAAATCACTCGGCAGCAACAACGCAATGAATATTGCTGCAGCCACAATTAAGGGTCTGGAACAATTAAAAGATCCCTATGAAGAAGCAGCCAATCGGGGAATAGATGTAGAAAAACTGATTCCCTTCTGGGATCGAGGATAGAACCATGGCAAGGAAGAAAAAAGCAACAATGTTAAAGATTACGCTGGTGAGAAGCCCCCATGGGCGGACCCAGCCCCAGCGCCGAACGTTGGAAGCTTTGGGATTAAGAAAAATTAATCAAACCGTGGAACGCCCGGACCATCCCAGTGTCATGGGGATGATTGAACGGATTAAGCACCTGGTCCAGGTTGAGTAAACAGGTCTGAAGGAAATAATTATGAAATTGCATGATTTGAAACCAAACAAAGGTTCAAAAAAAAATCGGAAACGTGTCGGACGTGGTTACGGTTCCGGAATGGGCAAAACTTCCGGAAGAGGTACTAAAGGTCAGAACTCCCGGTCTGGTGGGGGCGTTCCCCTCTGGCACCAGGGGGGAGACACACCTTATTATCGCAGAATGCCGAAAAAACCCGGATTTAAAAATTTTAACCGGGTGGAATATCAGGAAGTGAACCTGGAATACCTCTCTGCCTTTAGAAAGAATTCTGAGGTCACCCCGGAAATTCTACGGGAGGTTGAATTAATTAATACTCTCAGCCGCCCGGTGGTAATTTTAGGCCGTGGTGAATTGAAGAAACCCTTAAAAATAAAAGCCCATCGTTTTTCCCGAAAAGCCAAGGAAAAGATTGAAAAAGCTGGTGGAACTGTAGAGGTAATCGAGGGATAGAGATTTACCGATCTCTGAGGGGATTATTGGAACCAATTCTTTCCCTAACGGGATTGATTATAGGAGTGTAGAGAAATGAAAACATCTGCTTGGCGATATTTATGGAAAGCAGAAGATATCCGGAGAAAATTACTGGTCACTTTGATGATCCTGGTAATTTATCGTCTGGCGGCACATGTTCCCATCCCGGGTGCAAACCGGGAAGCGATCTCTCAAATCATTACCGGCGGCGGCGCGGGAAGTACTTTTGTGGGCATCCTGGATATGCTTTCCGGTGGTACTGTATCCAATTTCTCAGTCTTGGCAATGGGTGTTTATCCCTATATTACATCCCAGATTATTCTTCAGTTATTGGTACCCATTATTCCTTCTTTACAAGCAAAAATGGAAGAAGATCCCCAGGAAGGGAGAAAGTGGATGGAACGCTGGACTTATATTCTGGCTGTGCCAATGGCTGCCCTTCAAGCAGTTGGCCAGATTCGGATATTTTCCAGCCTGGCCGGAGGTATCCAGATCATCGATAATTTTGGATTCAGCGGCAGTTCGCTGTTGCCCAGTATTGCTATTGTTACCAGTATGACTGCAGGTACCATGTTTGCCATCTGGCTGGGTGAATTGATCTCTGAATACGGTATCCGAAACCAGGGTCTTTCCCTGCTGATTTTTGCCGGTATTGTCTCCAGGATACCAACCAACTTTGCCCAGATTATCAGCAACCAGGAAAACCGCTGGATCACTCTGGCAATCGCCATAGTTATTACGATATTGATTATCTATGCAATTGTTTTTGTGCAGCAGGGACAGCGGAATATTCCGGTTATGTACCCTGGAAGACGGGTAGGAAATCGACAATCCATGCCGGTGAAAGGGACTTTGCCCCTGAAAGTGAATATGGCAGGCATGATCCCGCTAATTTTCGGACAATCATTATTGACTTTCCCGGCAATTATCGCCAGTTTTTTCATGGGCTCTCAGACATTCTGGGTGTCAAATCTGGCAACTAATATACAGGCTTTGTTCGGAGGAACTTCTCCTTGGTATTGGCTGCTTTACTTCTTGATGGTTGTTGGTTTTACGTTCTTTTATACTGATGTGTTATTTGCCCAGCAGGATTACGGCAGCAACCTAAAAAGAGCAGGAGCCCAAATACCTGGTGTCAGCCGGGGAGCTCCTACTCAGAGGTATTTAACAAAAGTACTGCGAAGAATTACATTCCCGGGGGCATTTTTCCTGGGTACAATCGCGGTTATTCCTTTTATTCTCGGTGTCACGTTGTCCAGTTTAGGTTTAGCTGGATTCAGCGCAAGTGGTACCGGAACTATGCTGGTGGCCTCCTCCGGGCTGCTGATTGTGGTGGGTGTTGTAAGAGATACATTCCAGAATATCGATGCAGAATTAAAACTGCATGGATATGATGAGAAATTACTTGTACGTTAATAATTTAATGAGCAGGTTTCCAAGATGCGGTAGTAAATAGGCTCCGGGATTGGATGAAAGATGACTTCTATTGATGAACAATTGATCAAAACTGAAGTGGAGATCAATAAGATGCGGAAAGCGGGCAGCGTTAATGCCCTCGTCCTGGAAGAAATCAAATCCATGATCAAACCCGGCATCACTACCAAAGAATTGGATACCGCGGCAGAAACTATAATCCATGACCATGGAGGAATTCCTACTTTTAAAGGATATCCCGGTCCATATCCGTATCCTGCAACATTAACCATAAGTATTAATGAGGAATTGGTTCATGGGATACCGAGTGGAAGAATCCTGGAGGAAGGAGACATCGTTTCGGTGGATTGTGGAACAACTTTGGATGGATATATTGGAGATTCCGCGTTTACACACGGTGTGGGAGAAATCGGCAAAGAGAAAAAACGATTGATCCAGGTTACTGAGCAATCCCTTTATAAGGGAATTGAACAAATGCTGACCGGAAAATATGTTGGAGATGTATCCGCAGCGATCCAGGACCATGTAGAAAGCCACGGCTTTCATGTTCCTCGAAAGTATACCGGTCACGGTGTGGGTAAAAATATGCATGAACCCCCCCAGGTGCCAAATTATGGTGTGCCTGGACAAGGTCTGCTTTTGCGGGAAGGGATGACTATCGCAATCGAACCGATGGTGTTGGTAGGAACCCCAAAAACCAGGGTGCTTTCTGACCAGTGGACAGTAATCTCAGCTGATCACTCGCTGACTGCTCATTATGAACATACAGTTGCTGTGACTAAAAATGGTCCCCTGATATTAACCAGGGTGAGGGATGAGAAAAACTGAAGCTCCCTAGACTGGGCTTATTCGATACGATATAATAGTAGTTTTGCTGGAAAGTTGTATGAAACAAAAAAGGAAAAAAAAGGAAGTGAAATCATGAAAGTGGGTTCTTCTGTCAAGAAACGCTGTGAAAAATGTAAAATAGTACGACGTAAAGGAAGAGTTTACGTTATTTGTGAAAACCCGAAGCATAAACAGAGGCAAGGATAAAAAAGTATGGCTCGTATTCAAGGTGTTGACTTACCCCGTGACAAGCGTGTTGAAATTGCTTTAACCTATATCTATGGAATTGGTTTAACCCGTTCTAAGGAAACGATGGTAGCTATTGGCGTGGATCCTGAGACAAGGGTGCAGGAATTAACAGATTCACAGATTACCGGATTAAGGGAATTTATCAACAAGAATTATAAAACTGAGGGTGATCTGCGACGTGAAGTGCAGATGAATATCAAACGTCTGGTGGAAATCGGCTGTTACCGTGGTATCAGGCATAAACGAGGACTGCCGGTACATGGACAACGAACGAAGACAAACGCCCGCACCCGGAAAGGTCCGAAGAAGACAGTTGCAGGTCGGGGACGTCGTCGAGGTATGCAGAAGACTTAAGGTATCAATCATTTCCAAACCATCCAGGAGACTGGAAGGATTGATGGGAGATCCTCCGGTTGGATTGATAATCATCTTATGGGAGCCTTTCCTCCCTGCGGCTATGAAAATCAACAATTGGCTGATCTGGAAATCAACCTAAGATAATAGAAGAGGTACAATGGCTGAAAAATCATCCCGCCAAAAAGGCGGTCGAAGAAAGAAACGATCCCTGGCTTCAGGACAGATTCATGTCCGGGCAACATTTAACAATACAATCATCACGGTTACAGATCATCAGGGAAATACGGTTTGTTGGAGCAGCCCGGGTGCGGTTGGGCTAAGAGGTTCCCGCCGGAGCACAGCTTTCGCTGCTCGTTTGGCAGCTGAAGATGCCGTAAAGAAAGCAATGGGAATGGGAATCCGGGAGGCAGATGCATTTGTTAACGGACCTGGACCTGGACGCGAAGCATCCTTACGGGCAATTGAGGCGATGGGATTAAAACTTAATTCAATTACCGATGTAACATCGATTCCCCACAACGGCTGCCGTCCTCCAAAAAAACGCCGAGTATAGAAAGATCTTTCTGATGGAACTGGGGTTCCATCGGAAGTAGAAGAAAAAATAGAAATTATTTGAAGTTGCGAGATACTGCAAAGAGGAAGTAGTTATGTCAAGATATCGTGAGGCAAAGTGTAAAGTTTGCCGCCGAGAAGGTGAAAAGTTGTTCTTGAAAGGAGAGCGCTGCTTTACTGAAAAATGTGCTTTTGAGCGGCGAAGTTATCCTCCTGGACAGCATGGAAAGGGCGCACAGTACCGCCGCAGCCGTGAATCGGATTTCTCACGACAGTTGCGTGCAAAACAGAAAGCCCGGAGGATTTATGATATTTCCGAGCGGCAATTCAGACGGTATTTCGCGACAGCTCAACAGCGTCGTGGATTGACCGGTTTGAACTTGCTGCAGATTTTGGAATCCCGCCTGGACAACGTGGTTTATCGGCTGGGATACGCTGCAAGCCGTGCCCAGGCCCGTATGCTGGTTACGCATGGACACTTTAATGTTAATAGCCGGCGTACAGATGTGCCATCAGTGATCGTGAAAACAACTGATAATATTGGTGTTCGAGAAGGGTCCATGAAGAGGACATTCTTTAAAAACTTAACCAAAGAAGCCGAGAATAGAACTCCGGTTGAATGGGTAAATAGGGATTTAAAGACCTTGTCGGGTAATTTAGTTCGGTTACCTGAACGATCAGAGATTGATGGAAATCTAGATGAAAGGTTAATCATTGAGTATTATTCTCGGTAATTGTGAAAGGCCATCAAAAAAATGCTACGATTTGGGAGAGGTGAGCCGTGCTAGGAATGAACAATATGGTAACACCAAAAATTGAAAGGGTTGCTGAAGCGCGAGCCTATGGGAAGTATGAAATAAATCCCCTGGAACGCGGATATGGCATTACCCTTGGAAATGCCCTGCGCAGAGTAATGCTTTCTTCGATGGAAGGCTCTGCGGTGACGTCACTCCGCATCACGGAGATTGACCATGAATATGATACGATACCGGGCGTTCAGGAAGATGTTCTGCGTTTGATGCTGAATATCAAAAAGCTGCGATTAATATTGCATGAAGGAGATCTCTCTAACATGCATCTCGAGGTTAAGGGAGAAGGTGTGGTAACAGCAGCTGATATTGTCACGCCGGCAGAAATAGAAATTGTCAATCCGGACTTATATCTGATGACAGTTGACGGCAGAAGCAAAGCCCTCACCATCGAAATGACTGTTGGGAAGGGAAGGGGATATCTGCCCACAGAAGAACGGAAAGATCGTTTGCCAATTGGTGAACTGCCGATCGATGCAATCTATAATCCGGTTCTTAGAGTTAATTTCGAGGTTGGATCAGCTCGGGTTGGTCAAAGTACTGTGTATGACAACTTAGAGATTGAGGTCTGGACTGACGGAACTCTTGAACCTGAAGAAGCATTGAGCAATAGCGCAAAAATACTTATGGGACATTTGCAGCATTTGGCCGGAGTAACTGCGGAATCTTTAGCCGCTATGGTAGAGGAAGAAGAACCCGTTGAACCGGTGGATGAAATAGTAGATATACCCATTGAAGAACTGGATCTTTCAGTTAGAGTATTCAATTCACTGAAAAGAACAGGAATTACTACTGTCCGAGAGGTGATGGAACTGAACACAAAGGGTGATGATGCCCTTCTTTCAATCCGGAATTTTGGAGTGAAGAGTCTCACAGAATTGAAGGATAAGTTGGAAGAACATGGTTACCTCTTAGAAATTAATGCTGAGCTGGAGTAAGGATTATGCGACACAAGGTAGCAGGTAAAAAACTAGGACGAAATTCAGGACAGCGGTCAGCTCTGAGGCGAACTATGATTAAACAGTTATTCGAAAATGAGCGTATCCAAACCACCCGAGCCAAAGCTGAATTTATTCGGCAGCCCGCCGAAAAATTAATTACCCTGGCAAAACGGGTTCAGGAAGCTGATGAGGCACAGCAAGTACACGCCCGTAGGATTGCTGCTTCCCGTTTGGACAATGACAAGGATATTGTTAGAAAGTTATTTGATGAGCTGGCTCCCCGGTACTTAAACCGGCCTGGAGGATATACACGAATGTTTAAACTACCTCCCAGGACCAGTGATGCAGCTGAAATGGTTGTATTAGAACTGGTGGAAGCGTAAACCAGCTTCAGCAAACCGTTGATGAGCAATCGTTTTCGGGTTAGACTGGCTTACGATGGAACGGGATTCCATGGATCACAATTTCAACCTGAGTTGAGAACTGTGCAGGGAGATGTTGAGAAAGCCTTACGAAAACTTAATTGGCAGGGAAAAACGTTATTATTCGCAGGTAGAACAGATGCCGGTGTGCACGCAGCAGGACAGGTGATTGCATTTGATTATAGTTGGGATCACACCGAACCAGAGTTACAACGGGCACTAAACGCGGTTTTTCCGCAAGACATCTCGGCATTACAGGTAAAGAAGACAAAAGCTGATTTCCACCCCCGGTATGATGCTTTGTCAAGGAAATATCAATACAAGATCCTGTGCAGCCAGATCCGGGATCCTCTCCAAGAAAGATTTGTTTGGAGGGTTTGGCCGGAAGTTGATGTCAGATTGATGAAAAGAGCAACCAGGGATTTAATCGGCACCAATGATTTTGCTGCTCTGGGGAATCCTCATCAACCAGGAGGTAGCACAGTTAGGAATATCACCAGGGTTGACTGGAAAAAACAAGCAGATTTACTGATTTTTCAAGTTGTAGGTAATGCTTTTTTGTATCATATGATCCGTCGGATTGTATTAGTAGCTGTCAAGATAGGACAGGGAAAGGCAAAGCCGAACGCATTTCAAGAGTATTTATCAAACCCTACGGGATCTGCCTCACAGGGTTTAGCCCCTGCCAGTGGATTATCATTGGTTGAGGTCCGATATGACTAAATGATAGAAATCAGCTGCAGGATGCTGATATTAGTGGATGTACAGTGGAGTAGGTAACAGTGAAGAAAACATTTTATCCAAAAGCAGAAGATATCTCAAGGAAATGGGTTTTGGTGGATGCCAGTGGCAAGAACCTGGGCCGTTTAGCCACTGTAATAGCTGGCTTAATCCTTGGAAAACATAAACCAGAGTACACTCCCGGTGTGGATGTTGGTGATTTTGTTGTTGTCATCAATGCGGAAAAGATTGTAGTTACCGGAAAAAAAATGGATGACAAATATTATTACCGGGAATCAAAATACCAGGGTGGTCTAAAAAAGATTAACCTGCGAAATCAACTGGAAAAACGACCGGAATACGTGATTGAGCATGCGGTTAAGGGTATGCTTCCTCACAATCGATTGGGACAGAGATTAAACAAGAAACTCAAAGTTTATTCAGGAGCGAATCATCCCCATCATGCACAAAAGCCAGTTCCGGTAGATGAGATTTACCCTAATCTAGCATAGATGATCTGTTGTTGAAAACCCTACCAACAGAAATAAAAGAGTAATTGTAAGAGGAGTCATTATGGCACAGTATTATGAAGGTATCGGACGCCGAAAAGAAGCTACAGCACGAGTGCGGATTATGAAAGGGTCCGGTACATTTGTGATTAATGAAAAAACTTTGGAAGCATATTTTCCGACTGAAAGAGATAATAAAATCGTTACCGAACCGATGGATGTCCTCGACACCAATCGATCGGATTATGATATCAGCGTCTTGGTAAAAGGTGGCGGCGTTATTGGTCAGGCATCATCAGTTCGTTTGGGTTTAGCACGGGCCATCCTTAAAATGGATCCCGAGATGCGGACAGCATTAAGCCAAGGGGGATTTTTATCCCGGGATGCCAGAATCAAAGAACGGAAGAAACCTGGTCTCAAAGGCGCACGGAAAGCTCCAACATATACAAAACGTTAATCATACCCATCTGTTTGTATGCAAAACAGGTGAGAAGATAAGAATCCAGAACGCGGAGAACACATCCAATTGATTGGTGTTCTCCGCTTTGTATGTACAGTAGGGATATAATCGGTTTATGAATCGAAAAAAAGACCCATCTCCAGACTTAACCATCGTTGGATTAGGTCCAGGTGATCCGGATTTATTAACCCTGAGAGCCTGGGAAGTTATCACCTCTTCTGAAGAGATTTATTTAAGAACGAAAGAGCATCCTACTGTGAAAGGATTTCCCCTTGATCTTAAAGTCCATTCCTTTGATAAATATTATCAGGAAGAAGATAATTTTGAGATCATTTACCAGAGAATTACCGCTGAAATTATTAACCTCAGCCAGAAGGGAAAAGGTGTGGTCTACGCTGTCCCGGGAGATCCGTTTGTGGCGGAAGCTACTACACTTATGATCCTGAATAAGGCCAGGGAACTGAAACTGGTAGTGGAAGTTATCCCGGGCGTGAGTTTCTTGGAACCGTCCTTTTCTGCGATGGAATTGGACCCACTCCCTCAGATTACTATCCTGGATGCTTTAGAATTGCAGCAGGCGCATTATCCGCCATTTCCACCGGATACTTCAGTATTAATTGCCCAGGTATACTCGCAAGAAGTAGCCTCAAATATAAAACTGACTTTAATGGCAGTATATCCTGACGATCATCCGGTATATCTAATCCATGATGCCGGGACAAATAAGGAACTGGTAGAAACTCTCCCTTTATTTGAATTGGATAGGAGCCGGAGATTAAAAAATCGATCCTCGGTTTATCTTCCACCTCTGGATCAAGGATCGTCCCTGGAGTCTTTCCAGGAAATCATCGCCCATCTACGCGCCCCTGATGGTTGTCCATGGGATCGAGAACAAGATCACCAATCCCTGAGCCCCCACCTCTTGGAAGAAGTATTTGAAGTTTTAGAAGCGGTTGATGCAGATGATCCGGAGGCGATGCAGGAAGAATTTGGGGATCTACTACTGCAAATAGTACTGCATACTCAAATTGCCAGCGAATATGGTGAATTCTCCATGAGCGATGTCATCCGGGGGATCTACAAGAAAATTGTCCTGCGTCACCCGCATGTTTTTGAAGATCTCTCATTTGACAAGACGGGAGAGGTGATGAGGAATTGGGAGAAGATTAAAGCTGAGGAACGCAAAATTAATGGTGACGAAGAAAAGGGATTGCTGGATGGTGTACCTGCTTCTCTGCCAGCCCTCACTCAGTCTCAGACCTATCAAAAACGAGCAGCCCGGGTAGGATTTGATTGGAAAGATATCCAAGGAGTATTAAATAAGCTGCCGGAAGAAATCGAGGAAATCAAAGCAGCCAAGGAATCCTCTCAGAGGGCAGCTGAAGTTGGTGATTTGTTATTTTCAGTTGTTAACCTTGCCCGCTGGTTGGATATTGACGCGGAAAGTGCCTTGAGGAGAGCAAACAGGCGCTTTAAGAGACGTTTTTCATTTATTGAAAAAGAAGCTCGCGCTGTTGGGCGCGAGCTTTCTGAGATGGAATTGGATGAACTCGATAGTCTTTGGGACCAGTCTAAATCAATCGATGAAGATTAGGAACTTTCCCCTTTCGAAAAATGAGATTGGATAAAAAATACACCAACCAGGAAATAGGGAAATCCCTGGAACAGCACAGCAATAAACCTACCATTTTCGGCAGTAAAGTAGTTGAAGATACTTAGCAGTACACTCAGAACGATGATAAACTTTCCACCGGAGAGCGGATTCCTCCAGGCAATACCCACACCGATAGATAGGGTAGATATCAGTAGGAATAGTATGATTCCTGCTGAGGTTTGAGTCTGGAGTGATTTATATCCGACATCCCAGATATAACGGACAAAGTAAAAAATCCAAATAGAGCTTAATACCACACCACTTACACGGGCGAGCCACTTCAGGGATGTACCCTGTTTTTGATCAATCATCCACTGCTCCAATACTGATTTGCATTTGGTGTAAATATTATAGCCCGCTGATTATATCTCCCAGGATCTCTCCACCTAAACCAGCAGCTCCTTTGGTTTCTCCAGTGTTATGGAGATTTGCTGCAACCGCGATTCTGTCTGCCAGACGGGAAAGAGGTAAACTCTGCAAGAATACTTTTCCTGGTCCGGTAAGTTTAGCCAAGAATAATCCTTCACCGCCAAAGAGTACATTAGTGAAACCGCTGACAAATTCAATATCGTAATCAACTGTGGGAGCGAAAGCCACCAGGCATCCTGTATCTACACTGAGAATATCACCAGCCGCGAGATTTTTTTCAATGATTGTTCCACCAGCATGTGCGAAAGCCAATCCCTCACCAACCAGACGCTGGAGAATAAAACCCTCTCCACCAAACAATCCGGCACCTAGTTTCTTGCTAAACGCAATTTCGATCTCAATGCCTCTGGCTGCACATAAGAAAGAATCTTTTTGGCACAGGAAGGAGCCTCCTAAACTGGTCAGATCAAGGGGGACAATTTTACCAGGGTAAGGCGCGGCAAAAGCAACCCGTTTTACACCAGCCCCGGAGTTAAGGAAAGTTGTTATGAAAAAACTTTCTCCGGTAAACATTCGCTGAACACCTTTAAATAGCCCTCCACCAGTGCCAGTTTGCATATCAACACCCTTCTCCATGTAGATCATCGTCCCTGCTTCTGCCCTGATCCCTTCATCTGGATCGAGCTGAATTTCGACCATCTGCAGGTCATCACCAAAAATAGTATATTCAATAATGTCTGTCATTAATTTCTCTCCTTATGCAAAATTACTACGCTTAATCGCACATTTTGATTTTACTATAAAGTGTACCCATCACCCATGAAATTAAGAAAAATGATAACAGGAAAGGAAAAACCCCGAAAAACCTTTTGGGGTTGATAGCTGGGGGCCAGGGATTCGAACCCCGACTTACGGTTCCAGAGACCGCTGTCCTACCGTTAGACGAGCCCCCACCAGCGAAGGGAATTTTATCATTTCTAAGTACCTTAGTCAAATCATTTCAGAAGAGTATGTTAAAATTTGGAGATAGGTACCACAAAGAATTATATTACTCTTTGTTACTGAGGAAAAATATTCATGGAAGAACCAATGGAATTGTCCGATTTTATCCGTGACTGGATCAAGAAGGATCTAGCTGAGGGCAGATTTGATAATGTTCGGACCCGTTTTCCCCCCGAACCCAACGGTTATCTGCATATTGGCCATGTCAAGGCCATCGCCATGGATTTTGGTGTGGCGGAGCAGTTTGGCGGAAAATGCAACCTTCGTTTTGATGATACCAATCCGGCCAAAGAAGAAGGCGAATATGTGGAAGCCATCAAGAAAGATATCCAATGGCTTGGCTACGACTGGGAAGACCGATTGTTTTTTGCCTCTGATTATTTTGACCAGTTATATGAATATGCCCTAAAATTAATTAATGCGGGTAAAGCATATGTGGATGACTTGACCGCAGATGAGATCCGTGAGTACCGGGGAACATTAACCAAACCCGGGAAGAATAGCCCTAACCGCGATCGATCTATTGATGAAAATCTGGATCTCTTCCAGAGTATGCGTGACGGTGAATTTAAAAATGGAAGTAAGGTACTGCGCGCAAAAATTGACATGGCTGACCCTAATATGAATTTAAGGGATCCAGTTATGTACCGCATTTTGCATGAAGATCATCATCGCACCGGGGATAAATGGTGTATTTATCCCATGTATGATTGGGCGCATGGTCAATCTGATTCCATTGAAGGTGTTACTTATTCCTTGTGCTCCATTGAATTTAAGAATAACCGGCCGCTATACGATTGGTTTCTGGATGAATTAGAGATTTTCCATCCTCAACAGATTGAGTTTGCGCGTTTTAATATGACCTATACCATCATGAGTAAAAGGAAGTTTATTCAACTTGTTGAAGGTAATTATGTAAATGGTTGGGATGATCCCCGGATGATTACTCTATCTGGTATGCGGCGATTGGGTATACCGCCGGAAGCGATCCGGAAGTTTATTGAACACATCGGGGTCGGATTATCTCTAAGTACTATTCAACGTTCAAAGTTTGATCACTTTATCCGGGATGATCTTAATAAAAGGGTTCCCAGAATTAATGGTGTTTTAAATCCATTAAAGGTTGTCTTGACCAATTACCCGAAAGATAAAGTGGAAATGATGGAATTTCCCAATCACCCAGATGACGAATCCCAGGGTGTGCGTGATGTACCATTCTCGCGGGAATTGTATATTGAACAGGATGACTTCAGGGAAGAACCCCCGAAAAAATTCTGGCGGCTGGCGCCGGGTAGAGAAGTTCGCCTGCGTTATGGGTACTTAATTACATGCGATGAAGTGATAAAAGATGATCAGGGAGAAATCACTGAAGTGCGGTGTTCAATTGATCCTGAGTCCAGAGGTGGAAATGCGCCAGATGGACGCCCTGTAAAGGGAACGCTTCATTGGGTTTCTGTACCTCATGCGCTGGATGTAGAGGTCAGGTTGTATGACCGGTTGTTTAATCATCCATTTCCAGATAAAGAAGGCGAAAGTTTCCTCGATCAGCTAAATCCGGATTCACTCCGAGTGCTTCCGGGTGCCAAAGTAGAACCCAGCTTAAAATCTGCTAAAGCGGGAGACCGTTTTCAGTTTGAACGTGTGGGATATTTTTGTGTTGATCCGGATTCTGCAGAGGACAAATTGGTGTTTAATCGAACAATTGCCTTAAGGGATTCCTGGGCAAAAATAGAAAAACAGCAGCAAAATTAAAAGTAAATTATAGAAAAAGTAACGGCTTCCTTCACGGAAGCCGTTTTAATAGACTGGTTTTAACTCCCAAGTATCTCTATTGCCAAATCCAATCGTTGAATAACAAGATCTTTTCCCAGTATAGGGATGATGTCAAATATGGGAGGGCTGATTTTTTGTCCTGTTAGAATTTCCCGTAAAAGTCCAAAAATTTGGCCAGCTTTTAATTCCAGACCAGCAGCAATATCCCGCAGTGGCTGCTCCACAGTCTCTCCGTTTATTTCAGGTAACTCAAGGAAGAGATCTTTGATCTTTTGAGCAGCTTCCGCAGCCTGTGTAGCAGTCAGTTTATCAGAAATGATCCGGTCCAGGGTTAGGTCAATATTCTTCTGGAAGAAAAAACCCGCCATGCTAACAACTTCTGTCAACTTTTTGGTCCTAGTTTGGATAACGGACGCAATTTGGAGCAGATTGTTATTATCTACCGTGAAACCAGCTTTTTCAAACCAGGGTTTAATTCTGGCAGCAAAATCCTCAATCGATAGATTCCGAATATGCAATCCATTGAAGTGATCTAATTTGCTGAAATTAATCGCTGCAGGTGATGGATTGAGTTTCTCAAGACTGAACTTCTTAATTAAGTCTTCTATTGTAAAATACTCGGTTTTATCGTCATAGCTCCAGCCTATTAATGCAATCCAGTTAATCACACTTTCAGGTATATATCCCAATTCCTCCATATCTTTAATAAAGATCGGCAACCCTTGATCCTGGGCGAGCTGTGTGTCCCGTTTGCTCATTTTCCCTTTACCGTCGGGTTTTAATAATACTGAGAGATGAACCCAATAGGGTTCTTTCCAACCAAAAGCTCGATAGATTAATGCATGGATCGGAAAAGTCGGTAGCCATTCTGACCCGCGGATAACATGTGTGATCGCCATTAAATAATCATCAACAATAGCAGCCAGATGGTAGACTGCGAAACCGTTGGATTTGATCAGGATCATATCATCCAGTGTACTGTTTTCTACTGTGATTTCACCCCTCAAAAAATCAGTAACGGTCGTATTCCCAGATTTGGGAACCTTTATGCGGATCACATGGGAATCTCCAGCCTGGATCCTTTCGGTTGCTTCTTCCCGTGATAAATTCCGGCAGGATCCATCATAATGGGGAGTTTCATTTCTCTTAATCTGTTCTTCTCGCACCAGGTTCAATTGTTCGGATGAGCAGAAGCAATAAAATGCATCTCCGCTATTAATCAATCGTTCCGCGTGATCACGGTACAGATCCTTCCGTAGGGATTGTCGGTAAGGGGAGTGAGGACCTCCTTGGGCAGGACTCTCATCTGGCAACAACCCTAACCAGTTCAGAGCATTCGTGAAATCTTCTTCTGCGCTTTCTTGATATCTTTTTTGATCGGTATCTTCGATGCGCAGAATAAATGAGCCTCCGGTCTGTCGGGCAAGTAAATAATCATACAAGGCAGTCCGGGCGCTCCCAATATGAAGGAAGCCTGTGGGTGAAGGAGCAAATCGAACGCGGGCGGGATTTTGTTTTGATGACATTCATTTTCCTGAGTACAGTAGGGGTAACAATTTTACCAGTTATTAGAATTCGAGATCTTTATGCCTGAGAACTACGCTTTCTACCAAACCAATCGCGAGGAACAGAGTAAGTAAAGAACTGCCACCATAGCTCACAAAGGGCAAGGTGAGACCGGTCACTGGAAGCAAGTTCAGGTTCATTCCTACATTTACAATAGTTTGGAAGGAAATTAAAGTTGCAGCGCCAAAAGCAATTAATGCACCATAGGTGTCACTTGATAACCGGGCTGCTCTTAGACACCTAATGATAATGAATGCCAGAGTTGCGATAACTACAAATGCACCCACAAAACCAAATTCTTCAGAAAGTGCAGAGAATATGAAGTCAGAGTGCCGGACTTTTAGAAATCGCAGCTGAACCTGGGATCCACTCCCATAACCTTGTCCAAGCCAGCCGCCCTCACCAATACTGATCAGAGCCTGTTGGACGTTATATATGGCTCCAAAACTTGCGTTAGGATCTGGAAACACAAAGTTAATTATTCTGTCCAGCTGATAGGGCCTTATTAATCCGCCGGTATTTTCGGGATCATAATTTAACAGCATCAAGGGTATTCCGATCCCGAGAATCAGGATCCCTGCTCCTCCAGATATTAGCAGCAGCTTCGTGTCAAGACCGCTGGCCCATAATAAAGCAAACCAAAGAACCAGGATCACTATTGAGGTGCTCAAATCGGGTTGGAGTATGATCCAGATGATGATAAAGAAGGTGACCAGGAGACTGCGGAAAACTGTCACTGGTTTTTTAATATTCTCAATGTTTTGGGAGAAGAAGTTTGCCAGCACGAGAATGATGACGATTTTGGCAAACTCGGAAGGTTGAACCAGGATAGGACCTACAGAAAACCAGCGGGAAGATCCAAAGAGCGCCCCACCGAAAATAAATAGAACAGCCAGAGCGCCGACTGTTACCAGGAATAGGATGCTGCTTAACGCACCCCAGTACCGGTAGTCAATAATCGCAGTGATAATTAAAATCACTAGCCCAATCCCCGCGAAAATTATTTGTTTAACCACAGTGTTGGCTTCCACTAATTCAATGTTCCCAGCGATCGCAGAGCGGATCATGGTCACACCGAAGATGGTCAAAAAGGCAACTGCGCCGAGCAACCAAAAATCAAAATGGCGCCAAGATATATTACGCATATATTAGTATTTACGGCTTACTGGTCCTGCAATAGGAATATCAGCGATTAACCGCTGCTGCCTGCCTTCCCGGGTAATGTCAATCCGCATTGTTTTTGGATCAATTTTTATATAGCGAGATAGAACATCCAGCAAGTCATCTTTGAGAGATTCAAGGGCTTCAGAGGATAAGTCTGTCCGATCATTAATTAATACCAGTCGCAGACGATCTTTTGCTTGATCAGCGCTACTCGGTTCTTTTGAAAAGATGCGGTTAATGAAATTTTCCATGCTATTATTCTCCTGATCCGAATACGCTTGAAATCCGGTTGAAAAAACCACTGCCTTTATCCAGGTTCAGCAGGGGAACATTCTCTCCTAATATCCGCCGGGCGATGTTGCGATAAGCCTGCCCAGCCAGGCTTTTATCATCCAAGACAATCGGTGTGCCTTTATTGGTGCTGATGAGTACCCCTTTATCTTCTGGAATGATTCCAAGTAGATGGATCGCCAATAAATCCACTACATCGTCTGAGGAAAGCATATTGTTTTGTTTTACCATCTCTGGATTAAGTCGGTTTATTAGCAGCTGGAGAGAGGATTTTTCTTCTGCCTCAACAATTCCTATGATGCGGTCTGCGTCGCGGACCGCAGAAACCTCAGGATTTGTGATTACGATCACTTCATCGGCAGGGGCTATAGCGTTTTTAAAACCACGTTCGATGCCCGCGGGAGAATCGATTATGATCCAGTCCAAATCCTTGCGAAGTTCATCACAAATTCGAATCATGTCAGAAGGAGAAACAGCTGTTTTATCCCGGGTCTGGGCTGATGGAATTAAATAGAGACCGGGGATGTGTTTATCCTTGATCATTGCCTGATTTAACCGGCAGCGTCCCTCCACGGCATCTACCAGATCGTAAACAATCCTGTTTTCCAACCCCATGACAACATCAAGATTTCTTAAGCCGATATCTGCATCAATGCAAGCTACTTTTTGACCCAATTTTGCCAGGGCAGCACCAATATTTGCGGTTGCGGTTGTTTTACCAACTCCACCTTTTCCTGATGTGATAGTGAGAACCTTAGTGCTCATAAATATTTCCTATCTATTCTTTTGAGAATTTATACCAATCCCGAGCTGTTACCTGACCATCTTCCAGCTGAGCAATTTCCGGTCGGGCTTTTCCTTTCTTCGTAGGAGAGATACTGATTTTGTCAGCGATACGCAGTTGAGTGGGGGATAAATCGAGGGAGCAAACAACCGCATTTATATCTCCCGCAGCGCCGGCGTGAACCACACCCCGCAGTTTGCCCCACACGATAATATTTCCTCCGGCAATGATTTCTGCCCCGGGATTAACATCTCCCAAAACCACGATGTGTCCGGGATGTTTCACTTTGTGACCGGATCGCAGAGTTCGTTTGAGAAATATTGCCTGATCACCATCGAGGAGGGAATTTATGGGGTCCTTTTCAGGAGCTGGCGAGGATTGATCGATCTTGATCAACAAACCCAGATCCTGGGAAGCGCGTTCTGTCACCAGGGATGTACTTAAAATCGCCCAGAGCTTGATCTCACGATCTGCTAAGGCATTTCTCAAGGATGACAAATCAGGTGATTTCAGCACTCTGCTGCCGACATCAATTACTAATTTTGCCCCTTTAAAGAAACCTTCATTTTGGTCGATATGCTCAAAAAAGGCAGCTTCCTGTAGATGCCAATCGCCTTCATTAATCTCAATCAAAATGCCGTTTTTGATGCCTTTTACTTCGATATTATGTGCCTGCATGGACTAAATCCCATCCTTAAACCCAAATAATATCGGGGTTAACCGATTGTTAAAATTATAGCATGATACATCAGGGAAGATATGCTCTGCTGTCGATGGTCTTCAGTTCAAAATAAGCTTCAATCGTGCGGCGCACAATGGGTCCTGCCACGCTCGCTCCTTCACCGCCGTTGTATGCAAAAGCAATCACCGCAATTTCCGGATTGTCATAGGGTGCATAGGCCAGGGTCCAGGCATGGGAAGGCCAACTACCCGGAATGCATAGCCCTTTTTCATTGGCAAAAGTATCACAATATTCAGCTGTGCCTGTTTTCCCCGCTACAGCAATACTAATGTTCTCAAATGTTTCTTCCAAGGTGCCTTGGGTTACAACGGCCCTCATCCCTTCCTGGATTTTTTCAATTACCCAGGGTTCTACTGTGGTTGTTTCTCCGGTCAATTTAGCTTCGCAACCCCCGGCACTGGTGGGGTCACTGTAAATATCGATAATGGAATCAATAGTTATATCCCATTTCATTTCCGGTTTGAAGGGGAGAACGGTTTCTCCTTCTGCATCTGATATTTGCTTGATGACGGTCGGCTGCATGAGTTTTCCATCATTGGCTATTGTCGCGGCAGACATCAGGATTTGGAGTGGAGTAGCGGTCACAAATCCTTGGCCTACGCTGGTAATGTAAGTGTCGCCGGTTGACCAGTTTTCCCCGTGAGCAATGCGTTTCCATTTGGGATCTGGAATAATGCCATCCGCTTCATCAGGGAGTTCAATACCCAGGTAATCCCCATATCCCAAAGCCCGCGCGTAGGTGCCCAATCGGCAAATCCCTAATCCTACTGGAACTTCTCCGGGGATGCCAGTGCCTAATTCTTCTGCGTCGCCGCCTCCCAGTTGATAAAAATACACATTGCTGGAATTCGAAATGCCTCCAATAAAATCCAATGCTCCAAATCCTTCTTCTTTCCAATCCACATAGGTTTTACTATTTACTGGATCATTTGGAGTGTATTTATTTGCCAGTTGAATCTCCGGAGGTGTCGTGATGATCTGTTCCGGGGTAACCACACCTTCATTTAGAGCGACAAGTGCGGTTGAAATCTTAAAGACCGACCCGGCAGGTAGTTCTGCCCCCACTGCTTGATTAAGTAGGGGATTACGGACATCCGCATTTAGCTGTTCGTAATAATATGCCGGTATCACTCTGGCCATGCGGTTATTTTCATAGGTGGGGTAGGAAACCATAGCTAATATTTCCCCGGTTTGTGGGTTCATCGCGATAACAACCCCGCTGGTGATCCGGAGATCACCTAAATACGCGTTCCAACCATTTATTTCACCCAGCAGGATCGATTCAGATGCTTGCTGCAGGCGAGTATCTATTGTGGTATAGATATTCTGCCCAGGTATAGGAGCTATCACCGGTACTGCATCGCGAATGATCTGACCACCGACATCCACTTCGACGACTCGTTTCCCGGGTTTCCCAGAAAGGATGGACTCAAAGAATCTTTCTAAACCGGCATAGCCGATTTTGTCCCGATTAGTCACAAATCCCCGATCTAAATAATATTCTTCCTCTAAACTTGAGATAGGTCCAAGAAAACCAATTAAACTGGCTGTAAGTGATCCGGTTGGATAATCCCGTACTGTTTCAATTTCAAGAGATATTCCAGGCCAATCCATGGTTTTTTCCTGGATGATCAGGGCTTTTACCTGCTCGATATTACAGGCGATTTTAACATCCTTGTACGGAGCGCTTTGTTCACCATATTCGATTATCTGGCTAATACCGTGATCAGAAACACAGGGAACAAATGGATTTTCCTGAGAAATCTCACTTTGGGATATCGGCACATCAATATATTCTGACAGTGAACGAATTATGTCCTGGATAGCTCCCTGATCATCGGGGAGATTTGCCGCGGTGACAACTACATTATAGGAGGCGACATTGCGTGCCAGGACAATGCCATTGCGGTCAAAGATCACACCCCGGGTAGGAGCCAGGCTAATTTCCCGCAACCGGTTCTCTACCGCCAGGGCTACATAAACATCCCTGTTGATTATCTGATAGCTAAATAAACGGAGGATAAAAATAAAAAATACTATACCAACCACTACGCCAAAGGAGATGATTCTATTATTCGTAATTTTATTATGAGATGCAACTGGTGAATGTGACATAGTTATTCCGTAGGTTTTAACTGCTCAACTACATCCTGGACAATGATATATACCGGTAAAGAAAGCATAAAACTAAGTATGATGCTTGGCATTGTGACAGCTTGGAGTACAGATGTGAATTGAAGTGAGTTGCCCTGGAGGAATAGTACCAGATATGAAAACGTGTGGGTGATTATAATGCCGCTTAGGACAACCAGTAGATGCATCAAAAAGGAAAACCGCCAGATTCGTTCTCTAAGGACATGGGCTATGCCTGTGGTTATCAGGTAGCTGACCGTAAACAAACCAAAAGGTAATCCAGAAAAGAAATCTGTAAGAAGACCTCCCACGATACTCCACTGCCAGGCAGTATTAACCGATTTCTGGAGCGTGATGGCAACTAATAACACCAACATTAGATCAGCAGTTCCACTGACCAGAGGCAGCCGGCTGATCACTGCAGACTGGAGAATAGTAATAATACTAAGTACAGGTATGCTTAGAATAACAGACATAGTTACAACTGGTGTGAATGCTTAGGGTGTATCGGCGTTGGGTAAGAGTGGAGCGATATCTACTGGATCAAAATTTGTAATTACCAGGACGATGGCCAGGTCATCAAAATCAGTTACAGGTTGCACAGATGCACTCTGAAAGAGGGCATTTTCAAGGTAGCGGACACTTGTAATCTGGCCGACGATAATATTCTGGGGATAGTTCCCGCCCAGCCCCGAAGTTAAGATCAGGTTTCCCGGGTTCACCTCCGCTTGCTGAGGTATTTGTTCCAGGGTGATATCTCCCGTGATTGACCCTGATAATACTGCTGTACTTCTGGAAGGTTCTATGCGAACGTTAATTCTGATTACCGGGTCGGTGATTAAGCTGACACGGGCTCCAGAAGCAGTTACCTGAACAATCCTGCCTGCTAACCCATTCTGGGTTACCACAGGCATACCCCGTTTAAGCCCATCGTCCGATCCCCGATTGATGATGATGTAATTAAGGAATGGGCTGGGATCTCTGCCGATTACCGAAGCACCGATATATTTATGTTCCGGATTTGCGCGCGCGAATTCCAGTAACGCGGATAAAATTTCATACTCAATCAACTGCTGCTGAAGTTCTACAATCTGGGCTTGCATCCGAGCGTTTTCAGCTTCAAGTTCTGTGTTATGCTGACGGATCTCACGGATATCTTGGGAGGCTGAAATAAAATTTTCTACTCCCTGGTACTGTTGCGAGACCCAGGTCTGGATAGATGTTAATGGTGATACAACCAGCCTTGAGATAGAGGTAAAGACGCCGCTAAGCGCCAGGGCAAGAATTCCTATTGCTGCCAGGCTTATTGCCAATATTCGGAGTGATTTTGGAAAACGTATATTCATACGAGCCTAAATATTACCTTCTATCGGGCTTACCCTGGTCACGAAAAATAAGTACCCTTCTGGTGTGAATTGTATCGTAGCTAAGGAAAAAAGAAAAAGGCTCCCAGGGGAGAGGAATGAGCGTTAAAATCAGATGGTTTAATCTCTCTGGGCGCTCTTGCGCTCCAAACCTATAAATAAACCTTTCCATTTATCGAGTTCTTCAAGGGCGATTCCCGCGCCCCTGGCAACGCAGCTGATAGGATCTTCAGCCAGCCAGGCTCGAATCTGGAGTTCCTCAGTTAACCGCTGATCTAGTCCTTGCAGCAGGCTTCCACCGCCAGCAAGGCAAACCCCATTATCCATCAGGTCGGAAAGGATTTCTGGAGGTGTTTCATCCAGCGCATCACGCACGGTATCGATAATCGTCTGGACTGAATCCGATATAGCATCACGCAATTCAATCGATGAGATCTCGATTGAATCCGGAAGGCCGGTAACCAGATTTCTACCCCGGATGGTCATGGTCTTCTCTTCTGCTAAAGGATATGCGGATCCAATCTTGATTTTTGCTTCTTCGGCCAAACGTTGACCGATCAAAACGTTGTATTTATTACGTATATATTGAATAATATCCTCGTCCAGCTCATCGCCTGCAACACGCAGAGAGCGGGAGGATACGACCCCACCCATGGTCATGATGGCAACTTCGGAAGTTCCACCACCGATATCAACAATCATGTTGCCACCGACATCATCAATGGGTAATCCGGCTCCCAGGGCTGCTGCACCAGGTTCTTCAATTAGATAGGCCTGGCGGGATCCAGCAGCCATGACTGCATCG
>JAZFRV010000062.1:0-2362 GCA_036445875.1 Anaerolineales bacterium | reverse complement strand
CAGGCGGTTGCGGGTGGCGAATAATGAATTTGTATCGTAAATAATCTGCCCGCTGTTATCCCGATATTGCTTTAAAGGAACCACTGCCCGATCTACATCTAGGCGCGGGATGACCAATCGGATGACCGGGCCAGCGGGGAGCGGTGTGGGCGTTGGTGTCGGGGTGGGTGTTGGTGTCGGGGTAGGGGTTTTATAAAGCAAGGGAGAAAAGACATCCTCCTCAATCGGTTCAACGTTCAGGATGGTGTCTAGTTCTGGTAGGGGAAGCCGAATCTTAAGAGCAGAGACTAAATAAGTTTCATTATTCAACAGTGAGGGTGCCAGAACAGGCTTGAGAGAAGACAACGCTGCCCAGAGCAGCATTAAAGCTCCGGAAACCATCATGATATTGTACAACCAATGACGCCAATATATTTTATGCAAAGTATTCTTCAATTTCGGATTTAATCATTATGGAAAGAGAGATATCCGCTGATTGGGTAATATTCAGCGGATGGGTGGCTAACCCTGGTGGTCAGCCATTATTAGAGAAAGTACCGCCTGCGCCAACTCAAGTTAGTGCCGCAGGCAGTAATCCAGAATTAAGATAAAACTGCAGCTCTCTTGCGGCGCATTACCATTCCCACGGCCAGCAATCCCGCTCCGACCAAGGCAACAGCGCCAATGATATAGGGAGTAGGCACATCAACTCCCGTATACGGTGGGATCCCGGCATAATCAGTTGTGGTCGTGACCCGGCAATCGTCAACACTATACCAGGTTATGACATGATAACGATAGGAATCTGGATAGACCTGGTACAGATAACCACCGCTATAGGTGTCGCAGACCATATCATTGATTACAGTTTCGAGCTCTGCAGCTGTGCTGCATGCCCAGGGGTCGCTAATACTGCCAGTTCCACCAGTTGTGACGCTGGTGCTGCAGTAGAACACCCCGGCAGCCGAGACTGTTACAGGGATCAGAATGGCGACAAGGACTGCAAAGATAGCTAATATTCGAATTTTTTTCATTCTTATACGCTCCTTTTATCCAATATTCAAGTTTACTACACAATTTCACTTGAATTATTAACAAACTTATTAGTTTGATTAACCTCCTTTTTGGGAGATTGTCTGAGTATTATTCCTGAACTACCTGATAAAGTGTGTCTGCCAGGCTAGATAACTCTGGGTCAGATGTTGTTTCTAAAACAAATTGGTATTCAGTGGCAGCTTCGGCAGGTTTATTGAGGGATTCCAGCGCCAATCCAATATATAATCGTGTGGTTAGATCCTGCGGGTCAATATACCGGGCTGCATCCAGATACAGCATCGCCAGAACTGGGTCCTCTTCTAATAATGCGACTACTCCTAGACCTTGCAAAGCCAGTCCTTGGCGGGGGTTTTCCAGCAATACTCCTTCCCAGGCTTCCCGGGCTTCATCCAGCTGGCTCTGATAGAGAATAATGCCAGCTCTATCTGCTTTGATGTCCACCAGGGAAGAATCCAAATCCAGCGCTTGTTGATAGGCTTTGGCTGCCGCTTGCCACTCGCCAAGCTCATAATATGCATTCCCTAAATTATGGTAAGTGTCAGTATTTTGGGGATTCAGATTAAGTGCCTTCTGGAAATGATCTGCTGCCAGATCGACCTGATCCTGTTCCAGCAATAAAACACCAAGGTTGTTATGGATCCAGGGCAGAAACTCATCCAGCGTAATGGCATGTTGATAAGCCGTAATAGCCTCCTGGTCCTTTCCCACAAGGACAAGAAGGTCTCCCAGGTCTCCATGTAGCTTGGCCGATTCAGGCTGCCACCGAACAATAAATCTTAAATATTCTTCTGCCAGATCAGCCCGTCCAGTCTCAATAAAGTAGTCGGGGAGTGAGTTATTGGTATATTCCAAAAATATTGGACCAAGAACGAAAACAACCATGGCGAGAGCGAGGGTTATTATCAAAGAAATCCAGTGGGATTTCAATAAGCGGGGCGCCCCGATATTGATAGTCCTGGGTTGAGCAGGAGGGCTGGGTGCCATCCAATCAGCGCGTTGTAATACCCATAAAGATACCTCGGTTTGAGTGGAAAAGGAAAAAACGCTCGGCTTTCCATACCGGAACATTTCGGTTCCAATATATTCCCCGGTTGTGAGTGCCCGAGATTGTCCCCGGCTATTTTCAAGGACTATTTGCCCGCTTTCGACAATACCCAAAAAATTCCCCGATCGGCCTTGTTTAATGATCTGCGATCCAGATCTATAATTAATTCTCTTTAGTTTAGATTCCAGATACTGCCGCCGTTTTGGGGGCAATTTCCCAAAAAAACCAATATTTCTTAGGTCTGGAGCCGGTTTCGTGTCGTTCATAGTCATATCTGTTTAT
>JAZFRV010000061.1:0-7545 GCA_036445875.1 Anaerolineales bacterium | reverse complement strand
CTGTGACTTGTGCTTTCCATTAAAATATCGGGTTTAATCCTCTTAACATTGGGTAACGGTGAATATGTTTCTTGGGCTACAACAAGATCCACGAATTTTATTGAATTAGCAATGTCTATTCTCTGATCAAATGTAAGTATTGGTTTAGGTTTCTTCTCCATCACCGCTTCATCTGTCAAGATTCCAATGATCAATTTACCATCTTCTCCGGCTATCGCCTTTGAATTTTTCATCATTTCAATATGACCTTTATGGATAATATCCAACACGTAATACGAGTAAACTAGTATCATCTTCTATTTGACTCCTTAATTGATTTATTTTCAGATTCTGAATCTTTGGTTGTATCTTAAGATTTCATCTTTTTGGAGAATATTTTCTCCCAGATACTCCTTAAAAAGATTCCACCTCCGAGCAGACAGGTTATAATAAAAAGAAAGAGCTTTCTAATCGCTTTACTAATAATACCATCATAAAAGCTCGGACATTCTTTTGCTGCTGCCCTTCGAAAGCTGAAAGTTTCCTCTTTACATAAAGTAATGGGATATATCGAGAATATGAAAACTCTATGAGCAATTCGATAGTTTCATCAACAACATTTTCAATATCTGAAGATCTTTGTATCCAATACTGGAGAAATGAATGGTCATGGATAGCATAAAACAAATCCTGGGCACTCGCCCTCAAGACCTATCTGATCCGGATTTATACCTGAACAGGGAATTAAGCTGGTTAAAATTCAACGACCGGGTGCTTGAAGAAGCCCTGGATGAGACCCACCCACTTTTAGAACGCCTGAAGTTTCTAGCGATATTTTCCAGCAACCTGGATGAATTCTATATGATCCGGGTTTCTGGATTAAGGCGCCAAATGCAAGCTGCAACACATAAAACACCGCCAGATGGGCTGCTCCCATCGGAACAAATTGCGATGATCCGCCAACAATTGCTTCCAAAACTAGATGAGCAATATGATTGCTGGCAGAATGATCTTCTGCCAAAATTAAAGAAACAAGGCATTCGAATTCTCCATTATGAACAACTCAAACGAAAACAAAGAAAATTACTCCGGAGGTATTTTAAGAAGGAAATCTATCCTGCATTAACTCCTCTGGCATTTGATCCGGGACATCCTTTCCCGCACATTTCGAACCTGTCTATGAACCTCGCGGTAGTAGTTCAAGATCCAAAACACGGGCAGCGATTTGCCCGCCTAAAAGTTCCCAAAATCTACCCGAGATTGATTTCTATCCCCGGTGAAGAAAAAGCCGATGAATTCCAGGAATTGGGTCTGGATGAGTTAAATTTAACTAACTTTGTCTGGTTGGAAGAGGTCGTAAAAGCAAATCTTGATCTTCTGTTCACCGGATTAAAGATTGAAGCCGCTTATCCTTTTCGAGTAACCAGGGATGCAGATCCGGAAATTGAGGAAGATGAGGCCTCGGATTTATTGTCCGCAATCGAGGAAAGTGTCCGTGAGAGACATTTTGGATCTGCTATTCGCTTGGAGATTGATAAGTCCATGCCGGATCAGGTGCGGGAAATCCTGCAAACAAACCTGGACGTGGCGTCGTACCAGATTTACGTGGTTGATGGGCCAATCGGGTTAAGTGACGTAATGGAGTTAATGGGAATAAATCGCCCCGAATTAAAAGATGTGCCTTTTAAACCCACTATCCCTCCCGCATTGTCCACCGAAGAGAGTATGTTTTCTGTCATCAGAAGAAGAAATATATTAATGTATCACCCGTATGATGGTTTTGATCCGGTGATTCGATTTATCCGCGAAGCAGCCAGAGATCCGGAGGTGCTTGCAATCAAAATGACTTTGTACCGGGTGGGTCCGGAGTCTCCTGTGGTTGCTGCTCTGATGGATGCCCGTGAGAATGGAAAACAAGTTGCTGTTCTGGTGGAGTTGAAAGCCCGATTTGATGAGGAAAATAATATTGTCTGGGCGAGATCTCTGGAAAGAGCAGGAGTTCATGTCGTTTATGGTCTGGTAGGTTTAAAAACACACGCAAAGGTCAGTGTGGTAATCCGCCATGAACCGGAAGGAATCCGGCGCTATAGGCACCTGGCAACCGGGAACTACAATGATGTAACAGCCCGGGTTTATGCAGATCTGGGATATTTCACCTGCGATCCTGCTCTTGGGAAGGATGTATCCGCTCTATTTAATGGCTTAACCGGATATTCTAGGAAAGAAGAATACAAAAAATTATTGGTTGCTCCTGGAGATATGCAAAAAGGGATTATCTCCCGGATCGACCGGGAAATTAAATCTCATCAGGAAAACGGTAATGGATATCTGGCGTTTAAGATGAACTCTCTGGTGGACCATCCCTGTATTGAAGCGCTGTACCGGGCTTCCCAAGAAGGAGTGAAGGTTGATATTCAAGCCCGTGGTATCTGCTGTCTGCGTCCAGGAATTCCTGGAATCAGTGAAAACATTACAGTCACTTCTATTGTTGGAAGATTCCTGGAACATGCCAGGATATTTTATTTCCGGAATGGAGGGGAAGAGGAGATTTTACTCGGTAGCGCAGATCTGATGCCCAGGAATCTCTACCGGAGAGTAGAAACTTTATTCCCTATTGAGGATGTGGGAATAAAAAACTCTATCCGGGATGAAATTCTACAAATCCATCTCAAAGATAATGTTAAAGCTCGTCTCATGTTGGCAGATGGCAGTTATGAGCCAGTTTTGAAAGGGGAAAATGAAGAAGCTTTGAATTCTCAGGAATGGATGATCAAGAATCGTGGTATTTGGCATCACCCAGAGTAATATTTCTTCAGCATCATCTCTATTTACCCACTCTTAAAACAATATAGATCCGTGACCAGCTACAGATAATTCCAATCTGGCGACCTATTACCTGACAGCCATTGTGTCATGGTTCGCATAATGCGGTTTTGAGGGGGAGAAAAACTGTCATCGGAACTCCTTTTTGATCGATCTCTTCCATCAAGGGAAGGGTATTCTGATTTGCCTGCCAGAGTTCAACTGCAGGATATTGTTATGAGATTAAAGTGTTCCCAGTTGGTCTTCAACCCAGGTGATGATGGGATCGGTTTTCTTTGAATTACTGCAGCGTTCTAGACACTCGGCTTATTTTATGTCCGGTAACGACCGGGATACATTACAATACCTATAATCTACTTGATCAAACTGGAAAAAGCCAGCAGAGGGATTAAGATGGACGTCAATAACAACCGCTTTATTAAACAATCCACGAAAGAGTTTTATCAAGTAGGGAAGATTACTGAGGACTATTCACTCTTCGATTTTTTACATGGATATTTTTATATTCGCTGGCCCTACCTTTATATTGGTGTTGCTCTAGGTGAATATAAATTGGCCCGATTGCTTCAACTGGTATTTCTGGGCCTGTCGAGGATTCTTACACCATTTTCTGATAATCATATCAGGGACGGTGGATATGAATGGGCGGATGCTTATCATGGGAAAGTTGTCCCTATAAAAGAAGCAAAAAAGTTGGTGAATATTCAAGAGGAAATCATTCTTGAGGACCTTGAATCAATAATTCCTTATTCCCAGGCGAAAGATATCATTATGAAAAATCCTGAGCGGATTGTCGCTTTGGATTGCCCCTGCCGATCATCACGGAATGAACCCTGTTATCCTCTAGATGTTTGCCTGATAGTTGGTGATCCATTTGCAAGTTTTATCTTTGAACATCACCCGGGAAAATCTCGCCTGGTATCATCCGGGGAAGCTATGGAAATCCTCCAGGCGGAACACGAAAGGGGACATGTAAGCCACGCTTTTTTTAAAGATGCCATGCTTAACCGTTTTTATTCCATTTGTAATTGCTGCGCCTGCTGCTGCGGAGCTTTCCAAGCCCACAGAACAGGAACTCCCATGCTGATGGCATCGGGTTACACTGCGGAAATTAATGAGGAACTATGTGAAGGATGTGGAACCTGCCAAGAATTCTGTCAGTTTTCAGCCATCCAGATTATTGATGAAATAGCCATCGTTGATCGGGAGGCATGTTTTGGGTGTGGAGTCTGTGTTGATAAATGTCAGAATAATCTAATTGTTTTAAATCTTGATCCCCAGAAGGGTATTCCGCTTGAAATTGAGAAACTTATGAAGGAAGCTATTTCAGTCGGTTGATATCATCATTTTCGGGGGAATAACAGAAAAGAATGAATCCGATATTATTGGACTTTGATCACTTCAGCCCTGGTTGCTTTCACTAGATCTTCCGGGGAGATGCTGAAGACTGCATGATGAGATCCGGCAGCAGCCCAGATCAAGGGGTGTTTTTGTAAATCCTCATCGATGAAGGTTCTAATTTTCCCTTTCAAACCAAAGGGAGAAACTCCCCCGATAGCAAAACCAGTCATCTCACGCACAAATTCAACAGATGCAAAATTAATTTTCTCCCCTACAATAATTCCTACAACAACTTCATTTACTTTATTCGACCCGCTGGTTAATACCAGGATAGGTTTATGCGAGTCTTCAGTCTCAAATACCAACGATTTTACAATCTGGCTGACATGACAATCAACAGCTTCGGCAGCTTCTTTTGCTGTCCGTGTGCTTTGTGGTAATTCTATAAAATTGGTGGGTATATTTAAGCTATCTAATTCATCCAGAACGCGTTGAACACTGGGTTTGTTTTGATCCATATCTGAGATCTCCATCCGGGTTATTCACTCAATACTGTGATATCCATATAAATCGGGTCTCCGAATCTTTTTCCAAGGGCATCAAATGCCTGCCACCAGGTATTATATCGACCGGGATTTTCCGGAGCTGTGAACATAATTTCGATGATTGCTCTTGAGCCCTGTCTAGCAGGGAAGAGATATTGATGTTTTTTTGCCCCAAGTGCTAAACCGGATATCAACTGCAGGGAATAGGACTGATCCCAATTGCAGCTTCCTTCGTTTATAATCAACCAGTGTTTAGTAATTCTTTCAGAGGGGAGAACTTCAGTGCCATCTGGAATTGTCAGGTCTTTCAGATAGCGAAGTTGATTTTCGCAATTTCCCTGTTCTGTGGGCGAAGCAGTAGGGAGAGGTTCCTGATTTTGCTCGGGGGAAGATTCGGATATGGGTGGGATAAACAGCGGTTCTTGTGTCTCGGTTGATGCAGGTTGACCTGCCTGACAGCCAACCATCAGGAGTACAAACAACATTATCCAGACTTCTCTTAAAAAATTATCCGGGGTCTTCTTCATCTCCGTTGAAAACTTCAGGGTTATCCACATCAGGATCTAGCTGATCTTGTTCCATCACCAGGGAGCGGACTTCTCCCTCGATTTCAAGGGCAATTTCAGGATTTTCATTTAAATATTCTTTTGCGTTTTCACGGCCCTGGGCAATGCGAAGATCATCACCGTAATAATAAAATGATCCGCGTTTATCAACTACACCCACATCTACAGCCAGGTCTAGAATATCACCATTTCTTGAAATTCCATCTTTCATGATGTCAAATTCGGCTGTCTTGAAGGGAGGAGCTACCTTATTTTTTACTACTCTGACCCGGATTCTACCCCCAATAATATCAGTACCTGATTTTATGGATTGAATCCGGCGGACGTCCATCCGGATTGAGCTATAAAATTTTAAAGCACGGCCGCCAGGAGTAGTCTCTGGATTTCCAAATACAATCCCGATTTTTTCCCGTAGCTGGTTTGTGAATATCAGGCAGGTATTGGTTTGTTTGATAGCGCCGGAGAGTTTTCTGAGAGCCTGGGACATCAGTCGAGCCATTAATCCCATGTGGGAATCTCCCATATCCCCTTCAATTTCTGCCCGGGGAACCAGGGCCGCGACTGAGTCGATCACAATCACATCTACAGCTCCGGAACGAATTAATGATTCAGCTATTTCAAGAGCTTGTTCACCTGTGTCCGGTTGGGATATCAATAGATTATCAATATCAACACCCGTTCTGGCAGCATAGGAAGGATCAAGGGCATGCTCCATATCAATAAAGGCTGCTGTTCCGCCCTGTCTTTGGGCTTCGGCAACAATATGCTGACAAATTGTGGTTTTTCCAGAAGCCTCCGGTCCATAAATTTCTGTCACTCGACCCCGAGGTACCCCCCCCACACCAAGAGCGATATCAAGGGATAAAGTACCGGTAGGAATAACATCAACCGCCAAACCCTGTGAATCACCAAGCTTCATGATCGCTCCTTCCCCGAAGCGTTTTGTGATATCCTGCAGAGTTTTATCTAACGCTGTTTTCCGTGGATCTTCTGCCATACTATCCTCCTCTAAAACAATATATTTCCGCCTGGCTTGCCTTGTTTTAGTGTAGCACAAATGTTCTAAACGTCAAGGGGAAGGTGAAAAGATAACTTCTGGGGTTGGAGGTGTTTCATCTGTAAATCCCCTCCAAAGATTGAACTTAATGAACGTAACCTGACCAGGGCGGATTTCTATAACATCCTGGTAAGAAATTCCAATATACGTGACAGGAATTGAAACCATGTAGGTTCCGGCAGGAATATTTGCAATTGAAAGATTTTCCAGGTAATAGGGGTCGCTGTTAATAGTTTGTTTTTGATAGGATTTCCCGATCCACAATTGGTCTGAGGATTCATCTTGAGGATCTGTTTCCCCCATCCGATAAAGGTACACTGGTTGTTGTTCTAATAATCCGCCTCCATAAGTTAATATTCGTCCTACCAGGATTCCCCAGCCTTGGGGAGGTGATATCCACAGGTCAGGATTCCTGGTAGAGAAATAATCGTTTATTCCCACTCGGACTTCAAAATGAAGGTGGGGACCGGTAGTTTTTCCTGTTTCTCCCATTGAACCGATTTGGTATCCTGCGTTTACCACTTGCCCCTCTTCTACAAGGATTTCATCCAAATGGGCATAGAGTGTGAAAAGGGGTTCTCCCTTGTATCCAAAGGAATGTTCAATCACAACGGCATTTCCATAGGGGTCATCATACACATTGTCCCCTCCCCGGTAAATACCATAACCGGCATAAATGACCCTTCCAACTCCTGCAGCCAGAATCGGGGTTCCAATATCACCTGGTATGTCAATACCTGTGTGAACTACATCTTCAAAAAACACATCCCCATAACCATAAGTAGAAAACGCTGATTCGATAGCAAAAGCTGCAATTGGATTATTAAAATAGAAGTGATCTTGGGGACTTGGTATCCAGGGAACGGGATATAAGGGTGGTCTCCAGGCAGTAAATGTTTTTTGGGGATCTGGAGGATCTAAAAAATCGGGAGTTGATGGGATTGGTTCAGGTGTTGATCTGATTTCCTGTTCAATTGTAGGTGTGAGAGTTGACAAATTCAAGCTTACTTGAGTCTTTGTTGGATCTGAGGGAGTGAAACTGGCGGTTGGTACATTTGCGGTGGGGGTTGGGGAAGTTAGGTCAGTACCACTAAATTCGAAATTCATTGCGCAGGCGCTCAGCAGCCCTAACCCTGCTATCGTAAGGCTGACCAGAATACGATATTTGAACTGGTATGATTTATCCGATTGCGCTCGATCCATAATTAATTCAGGGATTTGCAGATCCAGTAAT
>JAZFRV010000060.1:0-2355 GCA_036445875.1 Anaerolineales bacterium | reverse complement strand
GGGAGATCAGTTTACGAATTATCATTCCTGAGTTTGCTGATTCAACAGCGCGGGGAAAGGGATCAGGACTCTGATTTCTCCTCGAGGCAGTTATCCACCTTAGTGGAAAGATTTCATCTCAGCAACCAGGAAAAAAGCCGGTTGAAGAAAACGATAAGCGCGGTTCAGGCGTATCAGAAATTCTCTGACCCGGTTGTTATGAACGATCCCATCGAGGTCTACCGATTCTTTAAAGGCCCACGTGAAGCTGGCCTGGAAGGAATCATTTTGGCATTAGCCTTTTTCGTAGCAGAGGAAGAACAATCCGCCCTTCAGACCAGCTGGCCAGAACAACTAGATAAAGCCAGAACCTTACTAGAAGGCTGGTGGGAAAAGAAGGCATTATGGGTTGATCCCCCCCCATTATTGAACGGAGATGATCTGCAAGCTGATCTGAATCTTAACCCAGGACCCGAGATTGGCAAACTTCTGGAGCTTCTCCGTGAAGAACAAGTACAGAGCGGAATCCAAAACCGGGAAGATGCACTTGAGTATATTAAGCAGGTAATGATAGAAAAAGGCTCTTCTTGATATGGCAGAAACTAACTCCGAACCCAGCTTTGAGGAGCTGTACAAGGATTTTTCTCTGCCGTTGTCGGGAATAGACTGCGGTGAGAAATGTGGTCCTTTTAACGATTATGGAATCCCGATTTGCTGTGATATCCAATTAGTGGTTCCCTCAGGCTATGATCTGGAATGGGAATATTTGCGATTAGAGACAGATTTATGGCATCGATGGCAGGGATCTTCTGAAATTGGTAAAGAGGAGCTCACCAGACAAGTTCAACCCGGGCAGGTATTGCTTCAATGTCTCGGACACAGACACTGTCAGAGAGAATTCAGATCACTGACCTGCCGGGCTTTTCCATTTTTCCCCTACTTGGACAGTAATGGTTATTTCCTGGGGATGTCATATTATTGGGAATACAGGGAGCAATGCTGGATTATCAGCAATCTCTCCTTGATTAAAACTGATTACAAAATTCAATTTCAGCGGGTTTTTGAAGAAATATTTTCCAATTATCCAGCCACAAAAGAGAATTCCATCAATTATTCAGATTACATGAGGTCTCAAGCTGTTAATTTCGAGAGAGAAATCCCCCTGTTGAATTTCGGTAGTCGGATTTATCTAATCAACCCAGATAATGAAGGGATCCGGGAGATCTCATATCAAGATTTGGATTGTTTTGGACCATTTGGAATTATTAAAGACCTGGCATTTCCGGATGAAATCCAGGATCAGAAATAAATTGAGAACCACTAATGGATGAGAGCATATATCTCACTACAGAATTTACGCTGCCAGAGGGATACCAGGTCCCTCCTGCGGTCCGTGCCAATCGACACAATCCAGTCAGGTGGATTACAGCCCACTTTCTGCAATATTGGCATCTGGGAATAATCATGCTGCTTGGGGCAATAGGCAACGCAGCTCTTGCGTCCGTAGTGCCATTGATTATCGGATTGGCGTTAAATGCCATGCTGGAGAATCCTCCCCGGGTTGAATCCCTGTTGAGATTTGCCATCCTGATAGTCAGTACTCAATTTATTCGAGGTATTCTACATTTGGGAAGGAATTTCAGCGCTGAGCTGATTGGCCAACGGATGGAACGGGATATCCGCCATGAATTCTATACCAGTCTGCTGGGGAAAAGTATGACCTACCATAGCCTGCTGCCAGTGGGGGATGTCATGGCCAGAGCAACCAATGATGTCAGGGAAATCAATTTTATGTTCAGCCCAGGTTTGAACCTGGTAGTTGGTTCAGCGAATTTTATTTTTATGCCAATAATTTTTGCCAACCAGTACCATCCCTCTCTGATAGCTGCCCCGTTAATTTTCCTGATCTTGTATATCTTAGCCCTCTGGCAGTATTTATATGAATTGAAACCAATCACGACTGCGGTCAGAAAAGCGTTTGGCGGTTTAAATTCACGGTTAGCAGAAGCGATTGATGGAATTGAGACTGTGAAAGGTATGGCTGAAGAAGAAAGTGAGGTCGGGCTATTTGAGAAAAACGCCCGCAGGTTCAGGAATAAAGAAATTCACCAGGGAGATGTAGAAGCTCGATTCCTTCCATTGTTATTGATGGGTTTAACTCAGGCTGGGGGATTATTCCACGCGATTACTCTCTACCAGCGGGGATTACTGGAACTAGGAGACATAGCTGGCTATTTTGGGTTGTTGGGGTTGCTGGGATTTCCTACCTTTGTATCCCTCTTTGCTTATTCCCAGGTATCACTGGGGATTGCTGGATCACGTCGTATACTCGAATTAATCAACCGGGAAACCGAGCTGGATCAAAACCAGTCTGGA
>JAZFRV010000059.1:0-2591 GCA_036445875.1 Anaerolineales bacterium | reverse complement strand
ACAGGTAAAATCTGCTGCGAGAGGCAAAGGTATCGAAGTTGTCGGGGTGGATGTAGATAGGATCGGCCGTGTTTCCATAAATGCCCGGGGAAACGTGACCCTGAAAGGTAAAATGGTTTTCGAGGATCAGGAATTGATCAGATCCAAAATTAACGAAACCCAGAACACACATCTGGAATTCGACCAGACCCAGCGCATATCCCTGGAAGGAAAAATTGGAGACAGGGTTTCTGTAAAAGTAGATCAGGATTCAGAACGGGATTTTGACTGGGAAAACAATATTCGCATATCATACCGGGGAGAAGAAGACGATATTATTCAAAGTGTTGATGCCGGAAACATTTCATTGAGTTTACCGGGCTCCCAGTCTTTGATGGGATCAGCAAATCATGAGGGTCTGTTCGGTATTAAAAGTGTTTCAAAATTCGGCCCGGTTGATTTAACTGCAATTGCTTCAATAGTGAGTACGGAGAAAAAATCTCAGGAGTATAAAGGGCGCACGGAGTCTAAAACCTATAGAATTAAGGATTCAGATTATATCAAGAATAAATATTTTTATATTCACGAATGGTTTCGAAACGGCGTGCAGCTGAATGCGGGGGCAGGAATCATTCTTATTCCTCCTTTTTACCCGCTGGATAATGGTTTACATCGTTTCGGTAATGTCATTGTTCGAGATTTTGAGCTTTACCAGCTTGATCAAACAACAAATTCGGAAACTAATGCAGGCCTGGCCATGGTAGATGTAAACCAGCCCGGCAAGGATGACCAGACAGGACTGTTCAAACGCCTGGAGCAGGGGCAGGACTTTAGACTGAGTGAAGACCTGGGATTCATCCGGGTTAGACAAATGGGTTTCGATGAAGTTTTGGGATGTACTTTTATACTTATGGATAGAACCACGGGGGATACTTTGATGACAGTGGGACAAGGTATTAGTGCAGACCAGGATCAATTAATTCTTAAAATGATCAAACCGCGCTCCTTAACCCCCAGCCATCCCGTCTGGCCTCTTATGTTTAAAAATGTATATTCCCTGGGCGCTACCAATATCAGCAAAGAAGGTTTTGAAGTTAGAATTAAAAATGACCGTCTGCCTATTCCCAGTCATCTTGATCCCCAGGGCATACCCTATATAACCAGGTTCGGTCTGGACAGCCTCGACGAAAATGGAAATAATAATTCTGACCAGATAGTCGATTTATCCAATCCCAACATCATCAGTCTTATTGACGGTGAATTATTTTTCCCGGAGCTGCGCCCTTTTGCAGGGGATACGGTGCCCGATGGAAATCAGAACCAGGCCTTAAAAGGCACCCTGGGCGCCGGTTTTATGTATACCAGCACTCAACGAACCGACATAGCCAATGACAGCCGCTTTACCATAGAAGTAGATTATGCCAATCTTAATTCAACCATTAATCTGGGTTTCATGCTGGTAGAAGGCAGCGAGCAGGTTTACAAGGGGGGGGTGCTGCTTAAAAAATCATTGGATTACCAGGTAGACTATTTTTCCGGAACAATAGTTTTAAACGAACCGCCGGAAGGCGAAGATAATATCCGTGTTATTTTTGATAAATATCAGCTGGTAACTTTTGACAAAAAAACAATTCTTGGAGTCCGTTCCCAAATGGATCTGGGTAAAAATTCTTTTCTGGGAGGAACGGCTCTGTTTTTTAATCAATCTGTAATAAATGATAAAATTGAGGTGGGGTACGAACCCATGCGGAATTTTATCTGGGGTCTTAACGGCAGATATGAAAATGAATTGCCGGCATTGACAAATACCATCGACCGACTGCCCATGGTTTCGACAGATAAGGGTTCCAAATACTCTGTAGAAGGTGAATTTTCTCAAATACTTCCTAATCCCAATCCTTTAAATAATAAAGCCACCGGAGATTCCAAAGGTGTGGCCTACATTGATGATTTTGAGGGATCAAAACGAATTACCAGCACTCCCATTCAACGCCGGTATTGGAAAGAGTCATCCGCACCTTTAGATATATTTACCGGGCTACCATTCAGTCAAAGGAATCGCGCCCGGTTGAACTGGTATAATCCCTATGTTCAGGTATTGACCAGAGATATCTGGCCCAATCTATCAACTTCTGTACAGGCTCAAAATGAAACTACAGATATTTTAGTTTTGAATGTTAAACCCAGAGATCATCAAATTAACGCTGCGCCTGATTCAGTATGGGCTGGAATAATTCATCCATTTTACAGCGGCGATTATGATCAGACCCAGGCCAAGTTTTTTGAAATCTGGCTCAGAGGCTATACAGGACAGATAACAATCGATCTGGGCCAAATCAGTGAGGATTGGGATGGCAATGGAGCGTTAAATACAGAAGATATTCCTGAGGGCGGGCTGATCGGGGATGGTATATTAGATGACCGGGAAGATGTTGGCCTGGACGGCTGTCCGGATGAATATGAAGATGGATGGGGGTTTTGCCTAGACCCGGAAAGTTTGACCTATTTGGAATTGAAAGCACAGGGCGAGAATAATCTCATCAATACCAATAATGATGTAAATCCCGAGGATCCAAATGGGGATAACTGGGATTATAGCGAAGGCAGTTTTG
>JAZFRV010000058.1:0-2152 GCA_036445875.1 Anaerolineales bacterium | reverse complement strand
ATCCTGATTGAATTACAAAGGAAGATCTTTTCCTATGAGATATTACCTGTTTTGATTCCAAAGATTCCAGCTCTTTATCGAGAATTATATACCCACGTGGAAACAAATCTCACCCTGCCGCAGATTGTGAACCTGGCCTGGACAGTAAGAGATATCAATCCCCAGAAACTTCAAACAAAGGTCATTAATCAACCGCTGGTTGAGGCAGGATTTAATAACCAGGGCCAATATGTTTTATTCCCGGACATTGAAGGCATCCGAAAAGCCTGGAACGATATGCAGCAAATAACTGCCACTCTCGCACCTGAACCGACCCGGGAAATCACTCTGGATGAATATCTCCAGGAAGAAAATGCCCGAGTGGCGGTATTTAATGGGACCACATCACCTGGATTAGCAGGAGAAACGGCCAATTTCCTCATTCAGAATGATTTTCAGGTGACAGAAGTGGGGAACTCTGATAAGTTCAAAGACCAAACCGTTATTTATGATTATTCCGGAAAACCTTTCACAGTCCAGGCAATTCTGAATATTATGTCTTATTCTCAAACCCGGCTATATCATCGATCTGACCCGGATATCAATGTAGATATTGTTATTTTACTTGGGGCTGATTGGGTTACTGAAAACACTCTTCCGGATCCTGATTGAATCGGGACTAATCTTTGAAGGTCCTTCTCAATGTATAATATAGATAAATCTGTTTGACACCTATCAAAAAAACCGATAGACTTTAAGTATCAATCATCAGAATCAGGAGGATGTTTATGGGGTATAAAAATTTTCGTCTGACGGTTATCAAGGGATTTAATAAAGGGGAAGTATATCCTCTGGATATAGATGAAGTAATTATTGGTCGTGGTGAAGAAAATGGCATAACCCTGAACATTGCCGAGGTATCCAGAACGCACGCGGTTCTTAATAGAGCAGAAGAGGGATATGTGATCAAAGACCTGGGATCCACAAACGGAACTTTTGTGGATAAGAAAAAAGTTGGAGAAAAATATCTCCTTAAACCAGGGGACACGATCATGCTGGGAGATGCGATTTATCTTACCTATCAAGCTGATATAGACCCTGAAGAAACTTTGATTTCCCCCCGACCGGACGAGTTCAGCACCCCGGAAGTTACAGCAGTAACTCCAAAGCCGCCCGCCAGAAAGGTAGCTTCTCCTCCAGCAATAACTCCCCAGAAGGGGAAATCTGCCGAAGAAGTATTATCGCGGGGTCAAGTTACAGAGGAGAAAAAAAGCCGGTCCTGGTTGTGGGCTGGCGTCGGTTGTGTGGTTGTAATCTTTTTCCTGATCGTGATTGGGTTAATCATCTTTGATTACCTGAATTTGTACTGTACACCGCCGTTTGATACGCTGTTGAATTTCATCTACAGCTGCTCATCTTATTAAAGATGCTTATACCTTCTCTATTGAGGGATTTCGACCCAAATCCCGGGAGGATATTAGATCTAGACGGCGTTGATTGAAATGAATCAATCCAATGAATATGTAGTTACTCCCACTGTATTTGTCTACGGTGGTGAGGCTCTTGCCCGACTACCTGATGGTCGGGCAGTTTTTATCCCTTATGTCCTACCAGAAGAAAAAATCCGGATTAGGCTGGTAGAGGAGAAAGAACGTTATGCTAGAGCTGAACTGCTTGAAGTGGTCTCTCCTTCTTCAGACAGGATAAAACCGCGCTGCCCTCATTTTACACAGTGCGGTGGATGCCACTATCAACACATACCTTATCTGGATCAACTCCATATTAAACAATCCGTCTTGCTAAATCAGCTGGAACGAGTTGGTAAACTCGTTGATCCCCCAGTTGAAGATATTATTCCTTCCCCGTACGCCTGGAATTACAGGAACCATATCCAATTCCATATTTCTGAGGAAGGAAATCCGGGCTACTTTAAGCATCGTTCCAACCAGGTGGAGCCAATTCAGGAATGCCATTTGCCCGAAGAGAGTATTAATGATATCTGGCCGGCTCTAGATACCGAATTCATCCCCGGACTAGACCGGATCAGTTTTCGATCTGGAGAAAGCGGTCGGGACACAATGATTGTCCTCGAAAGCAGCGATCCTAAACCGATTGAATTTGTGGTTGACCTGCCGCTTTCAGCTGTCCTCCAGGGCCCGGGGGGAGAGATCAT
>JAZFRV010000057.1:0-5461 GCA_036445875.1 Anaerolineales bacterium | reverse complement strand
ACTATCAAACCATTTCGCGCGATTCGCTACAATCAGGAAAAAATCGGTAATATCAATCATGTTATCAGTCAGCCCTATGACCGGGTTAGATATGGCCTCAAGGATGAATACTATAATCTGAGTGACTATAATGTCAATAACATTATCAAAGGACGTGAGTTTCCCGGTGATAATGAGACCGATAATGTATATACCCGAGCTCAAGGATTCCTTAGTCAATGGTTAAGAGATGGGATTTTGATCCGGGAGGATAAACCAGCCTATTACGTCTACCATCAGACCTTCCCTCTGCATTCTGGAACGACAATCACCAGGAAAGCATTCATTTGCGCTTTGGAATTATCAGGTTTTGAGGAAGGTATTGTTTTGCCGCATGAAAAAACGCATGCAGGTCCCAAGGTAGATCGATTAAACCTTACCCGGGCAACAGAGACTTATTTTGGGAATATATTCATGCTTTATCCGGATCCCGAAAACCGGATTGATGCTATATTTGATCAGGCAATCAATCGATCTGCCGACATAGAAGCTAAAGAACTGCACGAGAAAGATGTACTCCACCAGGTCTGGTTTATCACCGATCCAGAAATAATCACCCAGGTAAATTCGGAAATGGCTTTAAAAGATAATCTGATCATCGCTGATGGGCACCACCGATATGAAACCGCCCTTAATTACCAGGACGAGATGAGGGAAAAACACCCGGATGCCCCAGCTTCTGCCGGGTTTAACCACCGGATGGTTGCCATGGTGAGTATGAGCAATCCTGGTCTCACCATTCTCCCGACCCACAGGCTGATATTTGATTATGATAAATTGGGGAGTCAGGCAATCTTAGATAAAGCTGCCAAATATTTTGAAGTTGAGGAAATCTCTGATCGGGCTGCCCTGGAAGAAATAATGGGGCAAACTGGGGACCAAATTGGAAAGATCGGCTTCGTTTGCCAAGACGGTTTTTTCCTATTGACGTTTAATAAACCCGAAATCATGAACACACTCGCCCCGGAACGTGCACAGTCCTGGCGGGATCTGGATGTAAGCATTCTCCATAAACTTCTATTCAATCATGTAATGGAGATTGATCCTAAAAAAATTGATAATCTTGAAAATATCAAATACCTCAGAGAACCAGATCTGGGGTATAACGAGGTAAATGAATCAGGAACTTCCTATTTGTTTCTCCTGAACGCCACCAGGATCGAACAAGTTACTGATTGCACTGAAGTCGGTGAAAAAATGCCTCAAAAGTCCACTGATTTTTTTCCAAAAATCGTTACCGGTTTTGCCATGCTGCCGGTTCAAAAAGATGAAACTTTGTAGAATTATGAGAGCCAAACGAAAAACGGTTTCCCTCAAGGAAACCGTTTTTTATTTACAGATGATTCTTTTTCAAAAGTGTTAATCTAATCTTGTCTGTCCAGCCACAATTCCTGATATTCGCGGTGCCAATCCTGCTGGTAAAAACGGACGGCTACGATCCATCCCACCACTAATGCAGCCCAAAACAAAGTTTCCCGGTAACCAATCAGCCAGAGAACCGGTGCTATCACTAACCCTGCTGCCGCACTTGCCCGAGCAGCATGCCCATAGAGTAAAACCAGGCTGATCAGAACTACCAGAGCGATTAATCCACCGGTGAGATTGATGGCAAAAAATGCTCCACCAGCAGTAGCTAACCCCATGCCGCCCCGGAATTGAGCAAATATCGGCCAGCAGTGACCGATGACTGCTAAAGCTGCAGTAAATATAATCACGGGGAGAGAATATCCTTGAAGTAAAGCAAAATAAGTCGGAAGAAATCCTTTACTTAAATCAAGGATAAATACTATCACTCCCGGAAACCATCCCACCTGCCGGATGGTATTGGTAGTAGTAGCGTGTCCTGAGCCATCATCCCTAATATCTATTCCCGCTACCATTTTGGAGATCCATAACGAAAACGGTAAGGAACCAGCCAGGTACGCTAGCAAAGGAAAATACCAACCCGAGGAAATTAATATCTGTAAACTCATAGGATCCCTAATATTAGAATAATACTCCATTTGATGTAAATAGAATCACAATACTCCTTCCTATTAATGCTGTAGCCATAGCTATCACAACACTAAAACCAGCGATAATCAGCATCAATTTGGTATCTAATTCTTTTTTAAGGGCTGCCAGGGTGGCTAAACAAGGGATATAAAATACAACAAAAATTGTAAAAGTAATCATTTGCTCCGGGCTCAAAGCTTGAGATATATCTGTGACATTTAATGCCTGCCGGAGCATAATCATTGATAATTCTTTTCTCAGCACACCAAAGATCAGTGGAACACCAACCGCGGACGGAAGACCTAATAGCCAAGTAAAGGGACGGGTAAGAAGGTTCAAAAAATCTGCGATATTAAAACGGTTCGCAAGCTCAAGGAAGATGCTTCCTCCAATGAGCAACGGCCAGGCATCAATTACAAATTCCTTCGCCCTGAACCAGGTTTTATTAAGCAGGGATCGGAGAGTTGGTATCCGGTAGGGAGGGATTTCCAAAATCAAACCAGGGCTTTCTTTGAGTATTCGCCAGGAAAGAATCCTTCCTGTTAATGCAATCACGAGTATGTTAAATATGTAGATCAGCAAGGCGATTTTTGATCCCAGGTAGAATGCAATTAATCCAAATATCACAGAAATTCTTGCAGCACAGGGAACCATGATTGACAATGTCGCAGCCAGAAAACGATCTCTTCTACCTTCCATGGTTCTGGTAGCCATGACTGCCGGAACGTTACAGCCGTACCCGAGGATAAAGGGAACAATGGCTTTACCATGCAGTCCCATTCGCTGCATTAAAGAATCCATCATAAAAGCTAATCTTGGCAGGTATCCGATATCCTCTAAAAAGCCCATTCCCAGCAGGAATGGCAATAAATACGGTAAAACGATGGCAACGCCTCCAGATATCCCCTGCAACCCCCCCCTAAGAATATCAGAGACAAAAGAGCCTTTTCCATTTATACCATTTAGATTTACAATCAGCTCATCAAAAACTGAAATCAGGGGACCTTCAATGGTTGAACCTGCCAAGTAAACAACTTGGAAAAAAGCCCATAAGATACCCAATAAAATTACATATCCCCAGAAAGGATGAAGCAATATATCATCCGCACGGGTTTGCCAAGTAATACGTTCTTCTCCCCTGGTAAGCACTTGGCCTGTTAGATTTTTAGCAAGGGCATGTCTCTCTTTGGAAAAAACCCAGATTGGCGTTTTCCCCTGCTGTTCAGTGATTTTTTGAATATAGGGTCCAACTTTTTTTTCCAATTCCAGCTGTTGGCTATCGGATCCAGTCAGTAATTCACTTCCATCCTCAAGAAGTCGGATCGCCAATGCTTCCCGGTTCCACTCAACATCCAGATCTTGAAGCTTTGTGCTCAACTCCTGGATAATCTCCTCAACTTGCTGGTTTTTATAGGGAATTCGTTTTAACTCAGTGCAGTTCCTGCTTAAATCCAGTACCGTTGTAAAGAGTGGTTTAATTCCCCTACCTCTACTGGCAATCAGGGGAATGACCGGTACACCCAGAATCTGCTGGAGATGGGGTCCATCAATTGTTATCCCAAGTCTGGCCGCTTCATCCATCATATTCAAACCTACAACCAGGGGTTTTCCCAACTCCAATAATTCCAAGGTTAATCCCAGGCCTTGGACAAGGTGTGAAGCATCAACCAGGTTTAATATCACATCAACATGATGGGAAGATAAGTAACGGATAACTTCTTTTTCGGCCAAATTAGAGGCAGTTAACGAGTATGTCCCTGGAAGATCCACCAGGTCTATAGTTTCTCCGATTACCCGGACACTGCTTTCTGTAAAGGTGACTGTTGTACCAGGGAAATTCCCCGTATCCGCTTTGTACCCTGCGACTTGGTTAAAAAGGGTGCTCTTTCCGCAATTCGGCTGCCCTATTAATGCTACTCGCATAATATAACCTCAACCTTTCCTGCCACTCCCCGTCCCATCGCCACAGATCTTCCGCTCGCTTCTACCAGGATGGGTCCATTAAAGGGGGCGCGTCTTGAGATTGAGATCTGGTCGCCGGGCATTAATCCCAACTGTCTTAATTTAGATGCGATCCCCTTCCCGCCCTCAACACCGATAATCTCGACCTGAGTGTTATCTTCGACGTCTATTAATTTCATATATCCCTAATTCGATGATACCAATATTCTTGATCTCAGAAACTCATTCTAGCAATTTCTGAATAAAAACTTTATCTGCTAAATCGCGGGATAGAACCAGGTGTTCTCCCTGGTTAAGAATTAAAATGGAGGTTTCATCCACAGCCCGAATGAGCACTTCCCGGCCCGGTTTAATATTATTTTTCAACAAATAACCGGTTTCGATTTTATCCCCCCGAATATGCGTGATTTGAGCCTTATCTCCGGGAGACAAATCCAATAGCGGCTGACTCGGGTTTTGTTCCAGAGCGATTTTCGACAAGGGAATCGGTTCCCCGCGAGGGTTAACCTGGGGATATTCCAAAAATCCTTCTAACCTATCTGCAAGATCTTCAGGTGTATAATGCTCCAATTGACAGGCAATTTTATGGGCTTCTTCAAAATCAAACCCTAATTTTCCCACCAAGAAAACTTCCCATAGACGATGTTTTCTGAGAATATCCCGGGCCAATTCCTCACCCCGTTTTGTCAGATTTACACCTGAGTATGGAATATAATTAAGAAGTTTTTCTACTTCCAATTTCCGGCACATCTCATTAATCGATGCCGGCGTTAACCCCATTTCATCTACCAGAAGCGGTATCGGGACAGGGTTTCCCTGCTCCCTCAATCGATAGACAGTTACGAGATACATCTGAATGCTTGCACTCCGGCTTTTTTTTGAAAGTAACATCTTATGGTTTACCTCATCTTCAATCCAGTCAAATGTTCAGGCTCGCCTAATCCTACCATAGTTCTTGTTTTTCTGCCCTCAAAAAGTGGGGAAAAAATATATATATAGTTAAAAACAAAAAGCCCGGAAATTTCTCTCCGGGCTCTGGGAAAAAATCCTAGCAAATTACTGTTCGATGAAATTCATCAGAATGAGATTTTTCTGGCAGTCATTATACGTTACCAAATATATTCTTTCTGATATCGGATCTCCAGACAGGTTGTAGAGCTGAATCCAGGCAGTGAGTTCAGTATCAGCTGGAGCTGAACCAAGGGTTAGTTCATACCCTCCCGGTCCATATGCCGTGTCAATTTCAGGGTTAGCTAACGGCATGGTCATATCTTCTTCAACTGGGATCCCATTAATATTACCTCCGGTTTTGATGATGAGATCCTTTTGGACCTGTCCCCCACTGTCGAATACCTGCCCCGCAATACCCAGCCAATTGCAGCCCAGATCTACATGAGCAAAATTGCCCAGGTAGAAAGGATTCATTACCTGCAGTGTATATGGCACGGGTGTTGTGGTAACTGTA
>JAZFRV010000056.1:0-6805 GCA_036445875.1 Anaerolineales bacterium | reverse complement strand
AGCAAGATTTGCCTCTTGATCAGTAATCAAATCAGTAAAAAGCATCTCGTCAATGAGTTCTTCTTGATTCTCTTTTACTGCAGCTGGTGCATCATACGGATTCAAAGAGGGATATTTTATTACCGCCGCAAGTAAGGCAGATTCTGCCAAATCTAAATTTTCTACCGGCTTTCCAAAATAGAATCTGGCTGCCTGATTTACTCCGTAAATCTCATTTCCATAATAAGCGTTGTTAAAATACCATTCTAAGACTTTTAATCGTCCATATCTAGCTATAATCTGGTCTGACAAAAGATTAATCCTTATCTGCCGATACGGGTGGTCAATTTCATCCCATAACAGCAGCTCTCTGACAAGTTTCTGGATAACAGGATCTGAACCGTTATCAATCATATTGCGCAAAAAATCATTGGGTTTAAGGAAATAGTCAGGATCCACAGCAACCAAGGTCGCAGTAACTAAATCCTCCGAAATATCCGTATAGAAAAGGGTACTTCCATCTGTCAGTCTGATATTCTGACGGTAATCTACCGCGGGGTTTTCAAAACGCCACATCACTGCTTCCCCGTTTTGGTCAAATATTCTGGTCGGCTCCAAGAGAGCTCCCCCAGGCGCATCCAATAAACTCTCCATCATTACTGGTGAAGGAAGGTCCCTGGTGATCTCAGAATATCGAAAAACAAGAATAATAACCAGAATCGCAGCTAAAAGACTCATGAAGATAGCAATCAGTAAACCGATCGTTCCTAATGGATTTGATCGATTTACTTTTTGCTTATTATGTCTGAACCGCATAATATGCGATTGAATATCCATACAGTTTATTAATTCCTGAATTCTAGGCTATCACACATGATTTGGGAAAACTTTATTCTTGAGATAGAGGAGATCACAACCAAGGATTTATTTCATCCTCTACGTTATTGGATCACCCTGGAGACATACTCCAACAGTTCCTGGGCTGATTCCAGGTTCTTCTCGCTGGGTCCTCCCAGCATTGTTGCCAATTCCTTGATCCGATCTTGACCGGATATTTCACGGACCTGGATAACCGAACGGCCGCTCTCAACATCTTTTGAGACTTGATAATGCTGTTGTCCGAATCCGGCTAATTGGGGTAAGTGGGTAATACAAATCACCTGATGTTTTTCGGTTAACCGGAAAAGCTTCTCTCCCACAACCGCACCTATCCGTCCCCCTATTCCCTGGTCTATTTCATCAAACACCAGAGTGGAGATAAAATCTGCTTGGGCAAGGACATTTTTTATCGCTAGCATCAACCGGGCTGATTCGCCACCTGAGGCTGTTTTTGCGAGTGGTTTATATCCCTCTCCAGGATTGGTCTCGATCAGGAATTCCACTTTCTCCAGGCCTTCCGAGTAATACGCAATCCGATGCCCTTCTTTCGTAAGCAATCCTTTCGGATCCTCTTTGACTACAAAATCAACTTTGAATTTTGAGCCTGCCATTTTCAAATCATTAAGCTGAATTTCCAGTTCGGATGCCAAAGTTTGTGCCCCCTGTTTTCTGCCTGTGGAAAGTTCACTACCTCGTTGGAAAAGCTCTGTGAGCAGTTTATTTTCCTCTCCTTCTAACTCCACAATCCTGGAGCTTCGGCCCGTAATCTCTTCCAGTTCTTTCTGGGACTGAGACCGAAAGGCAATGATTTCAGGAATCGATTCACCAAATTTCCGTTTTAGCCCACGGATTAATTCCAATCTGTCCTGTACATTTTCAAATTCATCAGGATCAAACTCAAGACTATCAAGGTAGGTCCGTAAATCCTTTCCAACTTCGAATAAACCTTCACTCAACTCTCCAGTTTTTTCATTCAGTCCCGCTAAACTCGGATCTGTTTTTGACAGATTCTCTACCGAGCTTACGATTTGGCCCAGTAAATCCATCACCGTAGGTTGATGCCCAGGGGCATCATCCAGCAAGATAAGGATATTTTGACTGACGTCAGCTAATTTTTCTGCATTGGCAAGCCTTGTTCTTCGTTCCAAGAGGATTTTATCCTCACCATCTTCCAATCCGGCTTTTTCGATCTCGTCTATCTGGAATGCCAACAACTCTTTTCTTTGCTCTGCTTCAAGATCAGATTTCCTTAATCGATTCAGCTCAGCCTGGACAACCTTCAGTTCAGAATAAACATCCTGGTATTTTGTAAGCAGTTCAGTAGTATCTGCGAAACGATCGAGTAAATCCTGATGCTGATTTACCCGCATCAGGGAGAGATGCTCAGATTGTCCGTGAATATCCACCAAATATTCACCAAGTTGAACTAATACTCCCACATTTGTCCTGTGGCCATTCACCCTGGCTGTATTCCGTTTATCCTTTCTTAATTCACGTGTTAATGTGATATTTTCATAATCGTCAAGCAGATCTTCCTCTTTCAATAATTGGATGATAGGGTCTTTGACCCTTTCAGGAATCTTAAATACTGCTTCCACACTGGCAAACTCACTTCCTTTTCTCAGTGTAGTCATATCCACCCGCTGTCCCAATAACATGTCCAGCGCCCCCATAATAATCGATTTTCCAGCACCTGTTTCCCCGGTCAAAATAATCAATCCCGGACTAAATTCCAGGGTCAGTGTTTCAATAATGGCGAAGTTCTTTATACGTAATTCAAGAAGCATTTTATTTTCTTAACTGGAAATACACATTAGAAGAAATAATGACAGAATAGACCAGATACCAGATGAGTGAAAAATATCCCCTACCAAGAGCATAACCATTTTCTTGATTAGTAATTGTTATCAAGAAAATAATGGGGTAAAGACTTGCTAAAAAAGCCGTGATACTCATAACAATTTTCAGCAGTGGAGACCGGCGGTTATTGATGGCTTTCTTAACTGTCCATACAACCAGCCAGCCTGCTCCGAATGCAATAAAAATTATATATATACCTCCAAACATGCGGTAAGACAACCAACTTCCCAGAAAGGAAATTAATCCCGTAATGACGAAGGTAATAATATAATCAAACCACCTGGCTGTAATAAAGACCTTTTGTTGAGATCGGATGCATTCCGAACAGCGATACCCAGTCGGTGTATGAGTGGCACATTTGATGCAAATCGGGCGGTTACACCGGTTGCATCTCAACTGGGTTTCTCGTTTTGGATGAAAAGTACAAGTAAGGGTAGTATTTAAATCAGACATTTTTTTTCTTTATGGATGGATTCTGATCCATATATGGAATTAGGTTTCGATAAAAATATCCAGGATCCTGGAATCGAATAAACTGTACCTCATAATCACTAGCCTGAATTTCTACTCTGTCTCCGGTTTTCATCTGGATAGCCGGCTGGCCGTCAACGCTAATCACCGCCTGGTGAGAGGTATATACAGTAACGGATACCAAGACATTTTCAGATAAAACCAGCGATTGCTCAATTGAAAGATGAGGAGCAACAGGTACAAGAATAATATTTCTGAGCTCCGGAGACAGAATAGGACCACCCGCTGCCATGGCATAAGCTGTGGATCCAGTAGCAGTTGAGGCAATTACAGCATCTGCAACTGTTGTGCTGAGATGCCGGTCATTGATAGAGATCTCTAACTGAACGGGGCGGATGGTTTCTCCCCGACTGATTACTGTATCATTTAGAGCATTCCATACACCTATCTTACGAGTTCCCCGAAACAATGTAGTCAGCAGCATCATACGCTTTTCCAACCAGAATTCCCCATTTAAAACCCGATCCAACGCATCCTGCCATTCATCTACTTGAATCTCTGTTAAAAATCCATAGTGACCAAGATTAATCCCTAAAATTGGAATGCGGGAGGGAGCACTGATATGTCCAGCCCTTAACATTGTCCCATCCCCACCCAGCGCAATCAATAAATCCTGGCAGCCATCACAGATACCCTCCCGGAGTTTTTTATCATCCATACGCCCAAGAAGAACCTTTTTTTCCTCCTTCTTTAAGAAGGCGGCTATTTCTTCAGCAAGCGTATAGGCTTGATGGTTTTTGGGATGGACAGCAATTGCTATCTTATTAAACTCAGTCAATTCGTTTTTCATTGCAGTGTATTATATCCGCCCAATCACTGAAGGCAAGGTAATCGTATTTTTCCTGGATTTTCGTTTATTCTTCCGACGGTTGAAACAAACTGTCCGCTAACGAGGAATTGCCAGGAATTGAGATTTTCCCGAAACTTGCTTCATATTTGGTAAGGTTATCACCCAAAGCTTTATAAATCAATTTTGCGGTCAGGGGGCTGACTAAAACTCGGGATTTAATCGACGGGCCAGTTAATCCAGGAAGCATTTGTGCAAAATCAAAAATCAACTCTGAAGGTGAATGGGTAATCCTTACCAGGTTTGCATACACTACTTCCAAATCAGGAGGGATAGTAATTTTTGGTCCTTTCTTTTCAGAGTTAGTATTATCCATAACCACAACCTCTAGATCACTACAACTTCATTGTTTCAAGTATTTAGAATGGAATATCATCCTCATCCACCGGTTCGGACTTTCCCCCCGGTTCACTGGATGTGAATGCCTGATCTTCTGTCCGGCTGGACAAGAAGAGGACATTTTGAGCTGTTATCTCAAAATTCGCTCCTGGGCTTCCGTCATTCCTGGTCCAAATATTCGGTCCACCTGTGTCCGGGTCAGGGCGCAGTCGCCCTTCAACCAATACTTTGCTTCCCTGTTGAAGGTATTGATTGACCGATTCTGCCTGGGCTCCCCAGACCGATACACGGAACCAGGTAGTTTCATCTACTTTCTGGCCATTGGAATCTGTATACCTGCGATTGGTTGCGACAGAAATATTGGTCACTGCCTGACCGCTCGGTAAATATCTCATTTCAGGATCACGTCCTAAGTTCCCGATAATAGTTATCTTCTGATACACTATCGTTCCTCCTTCATTTGATAAAATGAACCGCTCCCCTTACCGGGAGTTATTAATCCCCTTTCCAGCTATTATACATCCTCTTTGTTTATTAGAGGGTCCCCGGTAAAGGAGGGAATTTAGATATCCACGTTTGATTCCTGCTCCTGATGGGAAAAGACATCCGGGATAATCCAATCTGTCTGATATCTATTTTGGAATGACCTCCCGGACAATTAAATCTGAAAAACTAACCGTTACTGCTCCTTCTCCTGCTGAGCGTGCAAACACTCCAAACGAGCCTACCAGAAGTTCCTGGTCCAGGATTACTGCCTGAGGCTCTCCATTAATAAATATCCGGATCTCATCCTGGATGGCAAATACTACGAGTTTTGAGATGCTAGGTGCACCCACTGGAACCGCTCCACTGCGGGTCCAGGGATAAAGAACAAAGTTACCTCCCTCAACAATCTTATCAATCCGTACTTCTCCATCACAGGAGAGGGAAAATCGGTAATATTGCTCTCTCCCATTAACCCGGAATAAAAATCCGTATTCATCTTCTCCAGCACAAAGGATTGGATTGACCGTGATCTCTGCATAAAAATCATGCAGATCTGGTCTCTCAAGGGTCCCAACCAGTAATGATTTTGGTTCATTGATAACAATGTTAATTTCACCATTGTTGATATTTATTTGACCGCGATCTGTTTGAGGAATAGTCCATCTTTCAGATGAGAGTAATTCAGCCTGAAAAATGATCTCTCCAATTTCTGACATTAGTTCTTGTGTGGGTGTGACAGCTATAGTCGGTAATTGTTCTGGGGTTGGCGAGGGTGGAAACCACTCTATAATGATTGTTGGTGAAGAAGCAGGAGTAGACGTCATTGTTGCTACCGGCTCAGGGGTAGTCAGGGAAATACAAGCGTTTAACAAAATACTCGGAAGGAGAATCCAAAAAAATTTCATAGGGAGCTTAGCGGATAATGACCTGGGATCGTTCGGGACCAACCGATATAATCTTGACTGGTAATCCTGTCAATCCTTCAATCTGATTAATGTAGTTTTGAGCTCTTTCTGCAAGATCAGTCCAGGAACGAATGCCGCTGATATCTTCCTCCCACCCCGGAATTTCTTCGTACACCGGTTCATACACCGAGAGATCTGCTGGCCCAAGGGGCAGATCTGGATAAACTTCTTCATTGACTCTATATCCAGAACAAATATTCAGGGATTCCAGCCCCGCTAAAATATCAAGCTTTGTTATTGCCAATTCAGTAATTCCATTTATTCGGCAGGCATAACGCAGTAATACGAGATCCAACCAGCCTACCCGGCGTGGTCGTCCAGTTGTGGTTCCGAATTCATCCCAGTCATTTGCCCCGGTACCTCGTAATCTTAGAGCCAAATCGTCGAATAGTTCGGTAGGGAATGGTCCCTCGCCCACCCGAGTCTGAAATGCCTTAACCACACCGATAACCCGATCTGCCGCACCTACACCTAAGCCCAAACCTACCAGAGCGCCAGGGGCAGTCGGTGTCGAGCTGGTTACATAAGGGTAGGTTCCATGATCAAGATCCAGCAAAGTTCCCTGAGCTCCTTCCGCCAAAATCAATTTCCCCTGCTTAAGAGTTTTATAGGCCAATAAACCTACATCAACAATGAAGGGAGCCAACACATCTGCGTAGGCACGATATTCCCGGGCAATTTTATCAGCGTCCAGGTTCGTCTTCCCATTTAAAGCTTTTAGCTGGGATTTTTCTTCCCTGATATGGTTTCTTACATCAGATTCAAATTTCTCCGGATTTAACATCTGCTCCATTCTTAACCCCGAACGAGTCACCTTTGCAGTGTAGGCCGGGCCTATCCCTCGTTTTGTTGTTCCAATCATCTGGTCTCCCCTGGCTTGTTCAAGGGCTGTATCGAGGGCAATGTGTCCCGGGGTGAT
>JAZFRV010000055.1:0-3006 GCA_036445875.1 Anaerolineales bacterium | reverse complement strand
ATTGAAAATCTCTCAGACGGACTCGGCGGCGCTGTCTTCAGTGAAGATTCGGAAGTGCATATCAACTCTACAGATTTCTTTTGGAACGATGCCGAACATGGCGGCGCTATCTACACAAGAAGGTCTGCCGCTGGAGAAACAAGCCAGCTGCTCATTGACCATTCAGTTTTCTCCATGAATGAGGCTGTAGGGAACGGCGGAGCGATTTTTTCCCAAAACTCTGACCTGGAACTTGAAGATGGCCTTGTCAGTCACAACTTGGCTGACAGCTGCGGCGCTATTCAGCTGGGAGGTTACCCGGGATTGGATGTTGCCGCTGGCGACCTGGAAACTGCTGCCCAGATCCATTCAAGTTCGAAAATCTTTTCCAGCTCAATCAGTAACAACGATGCAATAAGCGGATTTGGCGGAGGAGTCTGCCACCTGATGGGAGAACTTGACATTCATGATACCGAATTTATTGACAATTACACTCCTACCTATGGAGGAGGGTTGATCTCCATGGATCAGCTATATATCAGCGGCTCAGATTTCATAATCAATGAAGCAGAGCGTGGTGGTGGTTTGGTAATTGGTTTTCCGCTGGATGATAATAATTACATCAGCCCGACATATTTGAATCACCAGGCATATATTGATCAGAGCAGCATTTCGGACAATATAGCACAGGATGCGGGCGGAGGGATCTGGATCCATAACGGAGCGGCAATCCTCATCACTAAATCTGTATTAGGCGGCAACACCGCCTCCACCGAAGGAGGAGGTATTTATCTGGAAGAAGGAAGTCTGTATGTAGATAACAGCACCCTGGCAGACAATACTGCCTACAGGGGCGGGGGATTATACAGCGTGGGGGACAACTCTGAGCTGACTTTGACACATACTACAGTTGCCTATAATACCGCCACAGACACGGGATATGGGTCCCGGTCAGGCGGCGGGGGAATAAATATAAAAAAACTTATAGTCATGCAGCAGGCTCTGGTCGTACTCAATACAAACGAAGATTGTTCCATCGGTCCAATAACAGTTACCGGAGGACAAGCGATGCCTCAAGACACTTACAGCCTTTCCGTAACTTATGGAGTAGACTCAGATGGTACTTGCATTATATTAGATACTGAAGATATCCCTCAAATTGGGAGCTTCAACGGCACGTATGTCCCCATTCTGTTTGGAAGTCCACTGATAGATCGTGTTGGTGATTATACTTGCTATAGGCCGGATGACCAGATTGGAACCTTAAGAATACAAGGTATAGAATGTGAAGCTGGATCGATCGAATATACTTCAAGCGCTCCTCCACCACCACCTCCTCTTCCCCCGACGCCTGAACCGTCCGATGAGACGGATGATTGCGATCCTTTCGCCGGACTGGATATCTCGGTACGCTTGTTGAATATCAATCCCAATACCTTGTCCCTGCCAATGTACTTGCGCTTCCCGGGAGCAGTACCCGACCTGGGACCGGATGGATCCATGCCCTATCGGGGAACGCTAGGCAGCCTGGATTCCTCCTTATGTAATCAACAGGGCTTTGAGGATCGGTTGTACTGTATGTTCACACTGCAGCCATCCACTCCGGGAACCCTCCAGGAGCTGGAGATCTACAAGGAAGATTGCCCTGAACCCGTCTTCACTCTGCCCAGGTTGACCATCCCTGAAGTTACGAACGATGATCAGCCCGGTCCCGGTACTACCTGCCAGGCGGATCTGGGGTCAAGCGCCTGTGCAGAAGCAGGAGGTTTTTACATGGGAGATGTGCCTGATCCTTTCTGTTCCTGCGATTGATAACCAGGTGGTCCAAAAAGTAGAATAAAACAGCCTCAGGGATAATCTAAAACAGGTACACTGTTCCTGAGGCTGCTCAACCATAAGTTCGTTCGCGGCAACTGGAATAGAAAGCGGAAAGCAGCGGTTATAACATTCTTATAGGTAACCTGGTTGTGGATTTTCTTGACGATTCTCCTCTAAATGGATACAATCTTTCCACCACGCACCCGTAGCTCAATGGATAGAGCGTCTGACTTCGAATCAAAAGAGAATTTGTTCATTGAGTCCACAGGGGTATTTTTTGTCTATTTTGTCTGATTTTCAGGGAAAAATTTGTTCATTAGGTCCATAGTTTCCATAAATTCCATCCCAATTGCACACTAATTACACAAGAAAACTTATCAAATCACTGGATCGGCGACTCGATAATCAAATAATGTATGTCGACTTAATGATCGTTTTTAATATCCAATTGATTCTCATTTAGCTACCCAATTTTATCAATATGCACTAACATAAAGAGTGGTACAAATAATGGGGGAAAGTCACTATCTGCGAGGAGGCATTGTTTTTATTTTCTCAGGAAGGAGGACCCAAATGACCTATTCACCCAGTAAACTATTAATATTTGTGCTAGTCCTGATTGCTATGTTAATCACTGCTTGTGCTTCCTCGCCTGTGGAAGAAGCCCCTACTGTTGCTCCACTGCCATCCTTGACGGTCACACCTACAACGGCTACTCCGGCTGGCACATACACTCCAACCACACTGGAAATCCTCCAGGCCAGGGTTCCAGATTTTGAAATTACATTCAACGATCAGGGCTGCACTGTATTTGGACCAAAAGAAATCACCCGGGGGGAGTACCTGGTTGTTCTGCACAACCAGACCGAACTGCCAGCTAATCTCTGGATGTATAATTATTTTGGGGAAGGATCTTTCGAGGATCACCTGCACTGGCGGGAGGAAAACTGCGGTGGTCAAGGCACCCATTGTGAAGATGAGGATGGCGGCGAGATAATGTATAGTTTGGTGACCTGGATGGGACCCAAATTACAGGCTCATGATGGAATTAATACTTATTATAAGGTTTATGATGTAAAACAGGCCAGGGAGCACTCCTTCTGGGTCTCAATGGATATGTGGTGGGGTTGGCTGTGTGCCCCCATTCAGGTAAATCAATAATTGTTTGTGTGAAAACTTTGCCCAAGAAAAAAACCTCTTGCTTTAATA